>JACPDV010000713.1 GCA_016183835.1 Armatimonadota bacterium | reverse complement strand
GCGGCCACCCCGCCAATGCTCTCGGGGCCGGCCTTCACGGCGCGCGTGTCCAGCGGCGTGACCGCCGGCCAGCCGCTGAACAGCTCCGCCAGCCGGGCGCGGAGCCGCGCCGCCTCCAGCTCCCAGGCCTGCCGGGTGGTCAGCGCCTTCCGCGGCGGCAGATCCCGCGTCCGCGCGACGGCCATGCTGCGCAGCGTGACGTGCCCCTCGGGCAGCCCGCCGGGGAACACGCGGAGGTCGTCGTGGCTCTCGATCGGCACCGCCACCTCGGGCGCGTAGGGCGGCTCCAGTCCCTTCAGCCAGCGGTCGAACCAGCCGTACACCGCCTCGCGCATCTCCCGGTTGTAGGCGTGGTTGTCGTAGCTGATGAAGTGCGCCAGCCGGTCGCCGGCGCCCAGCGCGTTGTAGATGAGCTGCACGCGGGCGCGAGCTTTGCGGGCGCTGTCGACGAGGAAGCCCTGGTCCAGGTAGCCGTGCACGAGCAGCAACGGCCGCGGGGCGACCAGGCCGCAGACGTCCACGAAATCGGCGAAGCGCGCGAGCCCGGGCACCGTCTCGCACGTGCAGAAGAGCTTGTGCAAGTAGCACTCGAGCAGCTCCACGCTGCACACCGGCACCGAGGCGGTGATCCGGTTCGGCTCGGAGGGCCGGCGCGACGTGCCGGAGGAGGCGGTCGCGGCGGACCTGGCGGCCGGCAGGATGGTCCTCTGCATCGATCCCCGCGGCACCGGCGAGACGCGGGCGGAGGGCCAGAGCGACTGGCAGATGTACCTCTCGAGCGTGACGCTGGGCCGGCACTACGCGGCCATGCGCGCGTGGGACGTGCGCCGGGCGGTGGACTGCCTGCTGGCGCGCGGCGACGTGGCGACGGTGGCGCTGGGTGTGAGCGGCGGGCCGCTGGCGGGCCTGACGGGGCTGCTCGCGGCCGCCTGCGACCCGCGGCTGGCGCGGGTGGAGGTCGAGCAACTGCTGCACAGCTACCGCGGCCAGCCGGACTTCGGCGAGCTGAACCAGGCGGGGCAACTGGGCATCGTGCCGAACCTGCTGCCCGTCGCCGACGTCGAAGACCTGCTGGCGCTGGCAGCGCCTCGCGAGGTGACGGTGCGGCAGTTTGTGAACAGCCTGGGTGAGCCGGTGCCGGTGGCCGCCGCGGGGCTTAGGTGCACGGCCGTGTACGCTTTGCTGGAGGCAGCGTCCGCGCTGCGGTTACCCTCTTGACGCTCTGCAGCACCGATGGCCTCGGCCGGCCGTGCAGCTTCGGGGTGGCGGTCGGGAGTCCGCGCGGGATGGTGGCCGGCACCATCCGCGGCTGGCGGCACGGCGATCCCGACAGCCACTGCAAGCTGCTCTTCCTCCACGGCGTGGGGATCACCCTGGCCACGTGGCGCCGGCTGCTCCCCGAGCTGGCCGGGGCGGCCGACTGCGTGACGGTGGACCTGCTCGGCTTCGGCCGCAGCGAGGCGGCACGCCGGTGCGACGTGACGATGGCCGGGCAGCCCTACTGGGTGCCGCAGGTGCTCGACCAACTGGGCTGGCCGCGGGCGGTCCTGGTGGGACACTCGATGGGCGGCGGTGTGGCCCTCGGCACGGCCCTGCTCCATCCGCGGCGCGTGGAGGGGCTGGTGCCGGTGGCCAGCGTGGGCACGACGCAGTCCGAGCCGCCGATCTTCTACGTCTACCACGTGCCGGGCTCCGAGGCGATGGTCTCGGCGACCCTGACGCTGGCCATCCGGCTCGGCCTCGGCCCGCTCATCGGGCGCTATGCCGCGTGCGACCCGGTCTCCGCGGACGACATTGTCCGCTGCATGGCACGCTACGACGTGGCGCGCGCGTTTGTGGTGGCGGTGCGCGACCTGCAGCCCAGCCGCTACCGGCGCTACGCCGAGCACTTCCGGCTGATCCGCCAGCCGGTGCTGATCGTCCACGGGCGCTACGACGACATCGTCCCGCCCAGCGTGCCGCTGGAGATGAGCAGCCGGCTGCCCGACAATCGGGTCGTGTGGGTGGAGCGGGCCGCGCACATGCCCCAGGAGAGCCACCCCGGCCTGGTGGGCGAGGCCATCCGGCAGTTTCTGGCCGAGCGTATCGTCAACGGTTCAAGATCGGGGAGCAGCGGGGTACAATAGCGCCATGTTGCCAACTTTTCTCTGGATCCTCGTGCAGGCGGGCCCGTACGTGGTGGAAGGGCGCGACGTCACCAAGTACAAGCCGGAACAGCTCTGGGAGGTCTCGGACGAGTTCTGGCACCAGGGCAACTACCCGGCGGTGGTCAAGATTCTCGATCGCGTGGTCGAGCTCGACGCCCACGACGTGGAAGCCTACAACGTCGCCGCCTGGCTGATCTGGAGCATGGGCGACGAGTCGCGCGCCCGCAGCTACCTCCAGCGCAGCGTCAAGGCCAACCCATCCGACTGGGAGCCCTATTGGGAGCTGGGCTTCCATCTCTATGACCGCTGCGGCGAGGTGTCCGCCTCGGTGCCGCTGTTCGAGGACGCCCTCAAGTACCCGCCCTTCCCCGATCGCATCGTCCGCACACTGGCCCACGCCTACGTCTCGGACGAGCGGCCCGGCGAGGCCGTCTCGCTGTGGCGCAAGCTCGATCGCGAGCATCGCGCGCCGCAAGCCATCATCGACATCAACCTGCCGCACGCGCTCCAGTCCGCGCTGCAGACCGACCTGTTCGCGCGCAGCGGGGGCGTGCTCGAGGGGCCGGCGAACGCCGCCGAGGCGCCCCGCGTGGTGACCGACGAGCGGCACGACACCGACGGCGACGGCCTGGCCGACGAGCGCACCCTCGACCTGGCACCGCCCGGCGCCGCGCCGCTCCAAGCCGCCTGGCGCATCCTCTACCGGGGTCAGCGCGACGGCGCGAAGCGCGTGGTCTGGCACTGGACCGCCATCCTCACCGACACCAACCAGAACGGCTCCTTTGATGACGAAACGCCGCTCCGCGACGAAGACGAAGACGGCTTCGTGGAGTCGCTCCCCGGCGTGGACGAGCTGCGGCGGCAGCGCGAGGCGCCCCTCGGCCCGGTCGAGCGGCGGTTCGTCACGCCCGACCGGTTCGAGCTGGGCGTGGGGCCGGACGGCCGGCCCGCACCGTTCGCCGTGGAGCTGCACGACGGCGAGCTGCAGGCGCGGCCCACCTTCCTGGTGGCCACCCAGCTCTCGGGCGTCGGCCTGCGCCTCGGCGCCCGCGGGATCATCGACGAGGACGACCGCTGGCTCGCCAGCGGCGCGATTCCCAGCGGCACCTACGCCGCCGACGCGGTGCCCGGGAGCCCGGCCCCGCTGCTGGCCGCCGGCGGCGCCAACCTGCCCGACGGGCGCTTCTGGCTGGTCACGGCGCTGACCGTGCAGGGCGCGCCGGTGGACATCAAGATGCCGCGCGACCAGGTCCTCGTGGTCAAGGACCACAAGCTGAGCCTGGAGCCGCCCACCGACACCGACTTGCATCCGCCCGCGCCCGCGCCGCCGAACATGCCAGGCGGCCCTCGACCCATCCCGAACCCAGCAGGTGTATAGCCCGATGGAAGATGCCGCCCCCACCCCGCTCCCCGCGCGCCGCCCCGCCGGCGTGCTCGACCTGGCCGGAGGGTGGGCCCTGCAGACCGCCTACACCGTCCTCGATGAGGACCTCGAGATCGCCATCGAGCACCTCGCCGACGGCATCACCGCCACCGCACCGGTGGGCTGGCGGGTCCACGTTCCCACCCATTCCGGCGTGCGCTACGTGCACATCCCCGAGGGCTGGTCGAGCGTGGTGCCCCTCGCCACCCAGTGCGTGGTGATCGAGAACGGCACCTCGTTCGTCAACCTCACCTATCGCGAGCCCGACTTCTCGCCCGCCGACCTCGAGATCGCCAGCGACCACGGACGGGTCAAGCTCACCTGGCAGTTTCACGGCGGCGAGGTGCCCGGCTTCCGGTGCCTCACCTTCTCGAGCTGGGCCGACCTGATCGCCGACCACCGCGACTGGATGCTCAGCTTCAGCGGCGTGAAACCCATCCGCGAGGTGGCGCCCGACTGGCTCGCGGGCTGCCCGCTCCTGGTCTACCTCGACATCGAGACCATCGGCGGCGGCGGCCTGCACCACAGCTTCGCCGACGTGGCCGGTCTGGCCGAGCGGCTCCACGAGGTGGGCGCGCCGCCCAACACGATGGTCTACCTGACCACCTGGAACGACGGCGGCAGCCGGCGCTGGCCGACCTACGAGCCGAGCGCCGCCGCCGGCGGCATGGACGGGCTCCGCGCCGCCGCCGATGCGCTCCACGCCCACGGCTTCCGGCTGATGCTCCACGCCAACGTCTGGGGCTGCTCGCCGACCCACCCCGAGTACACGCAGCTCGTCTCGCAGGCGGTGCACAACCGCGCCGGCCACCCGCTCGGCTGGCTGGAGTACCACGGCAACCACGTGGACGAGTTCATCTACGTGCGGCCCGACTCGCGCGTCTACCGCGAGCAGTTCTGGGGCAGCTTGCAGCCGGTGGTGGAGGCCGTGGGGCTGGACGCGTTGTACCTCGACCAGGCCGGATTGCTCGTGGACGACCCGATGGTCGACACGCTGGCGGCGACCGAGGCGCTCCTCGGCACCATCCGTTCAGCAGCGCCGGACCTGGTGCGCGGCGGACAGGTCCTGACCTCGCGGCTGTGCAGCGAG
>JACPDV010000712.1 GCA_016183835.1 Armatimonadota bacterium | reverse complement strand
TTCTGGATGGTGACGAAGGCAGAGACCCTTTTCTCCACGTCCTGGGGCAGATCAGCCACAAACGGATACTCGAGCCCCTCAAAGGTGTCCACATCGATCACCGGCTGCTCGGCGGCCGGATCGCGGAAGGTGCGCGCCGCGTCGCCGAAGCGAGCCTCCTGGCTGGGGATCTCGGCGGTGCCGAGCGTGACCTCCGGCCGGTGCCACGCCCGGCGGAGCGCCACGTCGTCACGGTAGCGGCGACGCAGCCACTGCTTGAACGCGGCCCGGGCGTGGTCGCTGTAGTCGCCGAGGAGTGGGCAGTTCATGCTCCAGTGATACCACTCCTCGGTCTTCTGCCCGGAAAGCTGGTAGCCCACGATCCGCTCGCCGTAGTCAGACTGGGCAATGTGGGCGAGCACAGTGCGGAGCGCGCCGTCCATCGCCTCGCGCCACTTCTCGGAGGCGAGCGACGGGTAGTCGCCGACCCGCTGCAGTGCGAAGTGCTTCTCGTCGAATCGGGACGAGCCGGTCGACAGGAGCATCATCTCGCCGGGGTTCTGCTCACGCCACCAGGCGGGCGCGTCGAGGTAGATGCGGGGCAGCAGGAACGCATCGGGCGCGTTGCGCAGGACGGTGTGGGCGCGCCGGTCGAGCTCGGCGAAGTCCCACTGCTCCGGCCCGGTCCACATCGGCGGTGAGTAGCCGTAGCCGCTGACCTCGACGACGAAGTTGAAGATCCGGCAGCCGGCGTCGTGGAACTGCGCGGCGCGGCGGCCCATCTCGATGTCGCGGGCGTCGTAGCTGGAGTAGCAGATGCCGGAGCTGGGCCGCCCGTCGATGAAGAAGGCCGGCGCGCCGTGGAGGGGGCCGACGTGGCAGACGGGGTCGGCGGCCACGGCGAGCATCAGGCATCTCAGAAGCATCGGCGTACCTGAGTGGACGGCGGAACGGACCGGAGATCACAGATGAACAGGATGAGCAGGATACTCTGACCTGAGTCGAGTGTCGTAGGCTTGGCTGGCGACCTGCCCTGCATCCTGCTCATCGTGTGCATCTGTGATCTCGGGTCCGGGATAGCAGGGATCAGTGGTGGAACAACCGCACCCCGGTGAACGCCATCACCATCCCATACTCATCCGCCGCCGCCACCACCTCGTCGTCCCGCAGCGACCCGCCCGCCTCCAGCACGTACTTCACGCCCGACTGTGCCGCGCGGTCGAGGTTGTCACGGAAGGGGAAGAACGCGTCGGAGCTGAGCGCCACGCCGGTCAGCCGGGCCAGCCACTCCCGCCGCTCGGCCGGCCGGAAGCGCGCGGGCACCACCTCGAACGCCGCCTCCCATGCCGCCTCCTCCGCCGGGCTCAGGGACGGCAGGAGGAACCGGGCCACCGCGTTGTTCTTCTCGGCGCGCGAGGGGCCCGCCCGGAACCGCATCTCCAGGCAGCGCGGATGCTGCCGCAGCCACCAGTTGTCGGCCTTGTCGCCCGCGAGCCGCGTGCAGTGGACCCGCGACTGCTGCCCCGCGCCGTTGCCGATCACCTGCCCGTCGTAGGCGTAGCAGACCGAGTTGGACTGCGTGTACTTCAGCGCGATGGTCGCCACGAGGAGGTCCCGCTTCGCGCTCTCGGGCAGCTCGCGGTGCTGAGTAACGATGTTGCCGAACAGCCGCCCGTCGAGGTGGTAGTCATTGCGCGGCTGCTCGAAGGTCACCCCGCACACCGTGCGGCGCTCGATCTCCGGCGGGTTCCAGGCGGGGTCCATCTTGAGGACGACGTACTTGCCGCCCTTCTTGGCCCGCAGGATCTCCAGCGCTTCGGGCTCGTAGGCGGGCGCAGCCACCACGTCAGAGACTTCGCGCTTGAGGACCAGTGCGGTGCTCACATCCACCGTGTCGCTGAGCGCGGCGCAGTCGCCGAAGCTGGACATGGCGTCCGCGCCGCGGGCGCGGGCGTAGGCCGTGGCCTGCGGCGAGAGATCGAGATCGTCCACGAAGTAAGCGCGGCGGAGCGTGTCGGAGAGCGGCACGGCGACGGCGGCGCCGGCGGGAGAGACGTGCTTGAAGCTGGCCGCCGCGGGGAGCCCGGTGGCGTCGCGCAGGTCACGAACCAGGCGCCAGGCGTTGAGCGCATCGAGGAGGTTGATGTAGCCCGGCGAGCCGCTGAGCACCTCGAATGGCAGATCGCCCTCGGGCACGTAGACCCGGGCGGGCTTCTGGTTCGGGTTCACGCCATACCGCAGCTCCAGCTCACGCATCGACGGCACTCCGTGGGGCGCAGTCTAGCATCCGGCGGGTGCGCGTCAAGGCTGCACGGCGAACGGCCGAGGGCGGGCGTGAGCCTACCCGCCGGCCGCCTCGTCGATCAGCCGGGCTTCGAGGAGCTTCAGCTCGTTGAACGTGCGCACGGACAGCCCGAGGAGCCGCTGCCGGCTGTCCATCTGGGGGTCGAGCAGGCCCTCCACCAGGACGATGTCGCCGTTGCGGTAGGCCTTCGGCAGCGGCTTGCTCAGCCTCACCCGCACGCGCCACTCGGTGGCCTGCCCCTCAGTCCGTTGGTCGACCAGAAGCAGCACCAGCAGCTCCCGGACGCCCGGCCCGGCGTACTTGTCCACCGAGCCGCGCCACTGCACGGTCTCGCCGGCCAGCCGCTTGAGCTCCTCGGGGTCGAAGGTGCCGGGCCGGGGCGCGGGCTGCGCGGGCATCACGGTGGGCGGCCCGGCGGGCCGCGCCTGCACACCCACCACCCGGGCCCCGGTGATCGTGAGATGCTGATCCACCCAGACCTGGCCGCCCGCCACCTCACGCCGCACCGGCTCGGCCCGCTCACCCGACAGCACGCCTTCGAAGACGATCCGCGCCTCCTTGGCCAGCGCTTCGTCGAGCGGGTCCTTGAGCTCCAGCCGCGCGTGCCAGTAGTCGCGGCTATCGTTCTCACCGTAGACCACCCTGAGGAGCACGTCCACCCGGCCCACGCCCGCGGCGAAAGCGTCCTCCGTGACACCGGTCCAACGCACGCGCCGCCCCGCCTGC
>JACPDV010000711.1 GCA_016183835.1 Armatimonadota bacterium | reverse complement strand
CAGGCCACGTGCTCCTCCGGCGAAGCGTCGGCCCACACGCCGGGCCCGGCGAAGCCGTTGATGCCGCCCGGCCCCCAGTTGAAGTCGATGCAGAAGGCGCGGATGCCAGCGGGCGGGGCGAGCGGCTGCGTCAGGCCGAGCAGGATGGCGAGCATGGCGGGGCTCCGGCGTGATTGTACCGGATCTGACGCCGGTTGATCCGCTCGCCGCCGTGGGCTATGCTCGCCTTGTGCCCCCGGAGGACGCCGTGTCCGCCCTGCTGTTCTGGAAGGTAGGTCTCCTCCTCATGACCCAGCCCATCGCCGCCGAGCTGTACGACGCGCAGGCCTGGTACGCCGCCAGCTTCGCCGCCCCGACGCCCGCCGCCCCAGCCGCGAGGATCACGGTCCTCGCCAACAACGACTCCGTGCAGACCAACGCCCGCGCCGGCCTGCCGTTGCACTTCGGGCTCAAGCCCCACCACAGGGGCCTGTTCTGCCACGCCGTGTCGCACCTGGTGGTCCACCTGCCCGGCCCGGCGAAGTCGTTCCAGGCGCTGTGCGGCGTGGACACCGCGTGGTGTTCGTGGTGCGGGCCGGGGGCAAGGAGCTGTTCCGCTCGGAGCTGCTCAAGGAGGGCGTGGCTGGGGTGCCGGTGGCCGTGGATCCGAGTGGCGCGGTGGAGCTCGAGCTCCTCGTCGAGGACGGCGGCGACGGGATCGGTTGCGACCAGGCGGACTGGGCCGAGGCCCGCGTCACTCTGGCCGACGGCACGGTCTTGTGGCTCGCTGATCTGCCGCTGGAGTGGGCCGGCCGGCCGGAGCCGAGCCGCGCGGTTCCGTTCGCGTTCAGCTACGGCGGCAAGCCGTCGGCGGAGCTGCTGCCGCACTGGGACTCGCGACTCGAAGGCGACGGAACGGGCGGGAAGACCCCGCCCCTACCGGACGGTGCGACGCCGCTCCGCCGCACCCTCACCTGGCGCGACCCGGCCACCGGCCTGGAGGTGCGCTGCGAGGCGGTTCACTACGCCGACTTCCCCGTGGTCGAGTGGACCGTCTGGCTGAAAAACACCGGCGCGGCCGACACACCGCTGATCGAGAACCTGCAGGCGCTCGACGCCGGCTGGCAGCGCACGCCCTGGCCGCCGTTCGAGGACTGCGAGTTCTTCCTCCACCACTGGGTCGGCACGCCCTGCACCGCCGCAGACTACCACCCCTACACCGACCGGCTGGGGCCGAGCCAGGCGCAGCGCTTCGCCAACCCTGCGGGCCGCCCGTCGGACTCGGTGATGCCCTACTTCGACCTTGCCTGGCCAAGCCAGGGGCTGCTCCTGGCGGTGGGCTGGCCGGGGCAGTGGGCGGCCGAGTTCCGCCGCGACGGCGGCACGGGGCTGCGCGTGGTCGCCGGGCAGGAGCTGACGCACTTTGTTCTCCACCCCGGCGAAGAGGTGCGCACGCCGCGCATGGCGCTCCTCTTCTGGTACGGCGACCGCCTCCGCGCGCACAACCTGTGGCGCCGCTGGATGCTGGCCCATGTCTACCCGCAGCCGCTCCAGCCGACGCTGTTCGCTTGCAGCTCGCATCAGTTCGGCGAGATGATCCACGCCAACGAGGCCAACCAGATCGAGTTCGTGGACCGCTACCACGAGGAGAAGCTCGGTCTCGACTACTGGTGGATGGACGCCGGCTGGTATCCGAACCAGAGCGGCTGGCCCAACACCGGCACCTGGGAGGTGGATCCTGCGCGCTTCCCTCGCGGGCTGAAGGCCATCACCGACCACGTCCACGCGCTGGGGATGAAGAGCATCGTCTGGTTCGAGCCCGAGCGCGTGACCCCGGGCACGTGGCTCTACGAGCACCCGGACTGGCTGCTGGGCCGCGACGGCGAGCAGAAGCTGCTCAACCTCGGCCACCCGGCCGCGCGCGAGTGGCTCACCGACCACGTCGACCAGGTGCTCACGCAGCAGGGGATCGACCTCTACCGGCAGGACTTCAACATGGACCCGCTCGGCTACTGGCGGGCCAACGACGCGCCGGACCGGCAGGGCATCACCGAGAACTACCACGTCACTGGGTACCTGGCCTACTGGGACGAGCTGCGCCGGCGGCACCCGGGGATGCTGATCGACTCCTGCGCCTCGGGCGGGCGGCGAAACGACCTCGAAACGCTCCGCCGCGCGGTGCCGCTCCTGCGCAGCGACTACATCCAGGAGCCGGTGGGCAACCAGGGGCACACCTGGGGCGCCGCGTCGTGGTTCCCCTTCATGGGCACGGGCACCGACCTGACCGACCCCTACGATTTCCGCAGCACCTGGTGCAGCGCCTTCATCGCCTGCTGGGACGTGCGGCGGAAGGACCTGGACTACGACCTGCTCCGCCGCGAGACCGCCCTGTGGCGGAAGATGGCGCCGTTCTTCCTCTGCGACTACTACCCGCTCACCGGCTACAGCCTGCAGCCCGACGTGTGGATCGGCTGGCAGTGGGACCGGCCGGAGACGGGCGAGGGCGTGGTGCAGATCTTCCGCCGCGCCGAGAGCCCCTACGAGACGGCCCGCTTCCGCCTGCACGCACTGGACCCGGCGGCCACGTACCGGGTGACCGACCTGGACCATCCGGACCAAGCGCGCAGCTACACGGGCGAGGAGCTGACGGAGCAGGGGCTGCCGATGGCCCTCAATGCCCGCCCGGAGGCAGGTTTGCTGATGTACGGGAAGGAGTAGGGTGGGCTATTGCCCACCATCGAAGCCCGGTGGGCGCACGTTCGGCGTGCAATAGGGTGTGTCCAAATGCCTCACGCCAACCCATTGTGGCGCGGGCGCCCTCGCCCGCGATCCGCTCTGGGAGCTGCCTG
>JACPDV010000710.1 GCA_016183835.1 Armatimonadota bacterium | reverse complement strand
GGTGGTGCGGCGGGCCTGTGGCGTGTCGGAGGTCGTCGAGCACGGACTGAGCGGTCTCATCGTCGAGGGCGACGAGCCGGACGACTACCTGTCGTGCCTGGCAGCCCTTGCCGAGCGGCCCGGGCTGCGCGAGGAGCTGGCGACGGCCGGGCAGCGGCTGGTGTCCGTCCGATACGAGGTCCGCGAAGTGGCGCGCCGACACGCGCTGGCGTACCACAGTCTACCCGGCGTCACCGGATGCGCCGCCGCGCCTGGACTTGACGCCAGGGGCAGGTCAACGTAGACTCCCTGTGCTGGTTTCCGCCAGGGCCATGCCACTGGCCGCCGCGATGCCGGTGGTCCGGCGCTTCCATTCCAGAGGCCGGCCCGGGTCGCAGCTCAGCATGGAAGGATCCCGTACGTGAAGGTCCTGGTCACCGGCGGCGCCGGTTTCATCGGCTCCCACCTTGCGGAGCGTCTGCTGGATCGAGGAGACGAAGTCACCGTCGTCGACAACCTCTCCACCGGGGCCTACGACAACATCCGCCCCTTCGTCGGGCACCCGCGGTTCCGCCTGGTGGTCACCGAGATCACCGACGAAGCCACCCTCGAGCGCGAGGTCCGCGCCGCCGACGAGGTCTATCACCTCGCCGCCGCGGTGGGCGTGAAGCTGATCGTCGACGAGCCGGTCCGCACCGTCGTCACCAACATCCGCGGCACCGAGATCGTGCTGGGCCTGTGCGCCAAGTACCACCGCAAGACCCTCCTCGCCTCCACCTCCGAGGTCTACGGCAAGCTCGAGTCCGTGCCGTTCCACGAGGACGCGGTGTCCATCATCGGGCCCACCACCATCAGCCGCTGGGCCTATGCCTGCTCGAAGATGATGGACGAGTTCCTGGCCTTCGCCTACCACCATGAGCAGGGCCTGCCGGTGGTGATCGTGCGCTTCTTCAACACCGTCGGCCCGCGGCAGAAGGGGCGCTACGGCATGGTCCTGCCGCGCTTCGTGCAGCGCGCCCTGGCCGGCGAGCCCATCGAGATCCACGGCACCGGCAAGCAGACCCGCTGCTTCAGCTACGTCGGCGACATCCTCACCGGCGTGCTGGCCCTGATGGAGGAGCCGCGCGCCCTGGGGGAGGTGTTCAACCTGGGGAGCGACGAAGAGATCACCATCGAGGACCTCGCGAAGCGCGTGGTGGAGCGCACCGGCAGCCAGAGCGAGCTGCGCTACGTGCCCTACGAGCAGGCCTTCGCGCGCGGGTTCGAGGACATGTACCGGCGCGTGCCGTGCACCGACAAGGCGCGCCAGATCGTCGACTTCCGCACCACGCTCGACCTCAACGGCATCATCGACAAGGTGGTGGAGCACTATCGCGCGCGGCCCGACGGGGGGTAGGCCGGGCAGGAATCGGGTCTCCGCAGGCGAACGGCGTCGGCGAGGAGCCCTCCGATGCCCAAGATCGCCATGATCGGCGCCGGCAGCATCGTCTTCACCAAGACTCTGCTCAACGACATGCTCGGCACGCCCGCCCTGGCCGATGCCGAGTTCGCGCTGATGAGCCCCACCGAGCCCAAGCTCCGCCGCATGGAATCCTTCGCCCGGCGGATGGTCAGTGAGAACGGGCTGGCCGCCAGGGTCTGGGCCACCACCGACCGGCGCGAAGCCATCCGCGACGCCGACTACGTGGTCTGCATGATCCAGGTCGGCGGCGTGGCAGCCTTCCGGCACGACTACGAGATCCCGCTCAAGTATGGCGTGGACCAGTGCATCGCCGACTCGCTCGGGCCCGGCGGCGTCATGCGCGGGCTGCGCAGCATCCCCGTCCTCGCCGACATGGCCCGCGACATGGCTGAGATCGCCCGCCCGGGCGCGCTCCTCCTCAACTACACCAACCCGATGGCCGCCTGCTGCTACGCCCTGGGGCAGGTCTCGCCGGTGCCCTACATCGGCCTCTGCCACGGCGTGCAGACCACCCTCGACCTGATCAGCGGCTACGTGGACGTGCCCAAGCCCGAGATCGACTTCCTCTGTGCCGGCATCAACCACATGGGCTGGTTCCTCAAGCTCAAGCACCGCGGGCGCGACCTCTACCCGCTGTTCAAGCAGCGCTGCGAGCGGCCGGAGTACTACGTCAACGAGAAGGTGCGGATCGAGGTCATGCGCCACTTCGGCTACTTCATGACCGAGAGCACCGGCCACCTCAGCGAGTATCTGCCCTGGTTCCGGTCGCACGAGCGCGCTCTGCGGCAGTACTGCGACGAGCCGGCCTTCGGCGGCGAGTCCGGCGCCTACTACAAGTGGTGCGCGCTGATCGCCGACAAGTACAAGACGGTGGACCCGCTCGAGCTCGAATCGCCGCGCCTGCAGCCGCGCAGCGCGGAGTACTGCTCGTACATCCTGGAGGCCCGGGAGACCGGCGCGCCGTTCCGGTTGCAGGGCAACGTGCGTAACGAGGGGTACATCACGAACCTGCCCGACGGCTGCTGCGTGGAGGTGCCGTGCTACGTGGACCGGGAGGGCCTGCACCCGCTGCGCGTCGGCGCGCTCCCGCCCCAGTGCGCGGCGCTCAACCAGAGCAACGTGACGGTGCAGACGCTGGCGGTGGAGGCGGGGCTGCGGGGCGACCCTGAGCTGGCGATGGCGGCCATCGCGCTGGACCCGCTGACGAGCGCCTGCTGCACCTTGGCCGAGATCCGCGAAATGACGGCGGAGCTGATCGAGTCGCAGCGGGCGTGCCTGCCGCAGTTAGAGGGGAAGCCGTTGCGCGCGGCGCCGGTGATCCAGGCGTCGCCGGGGACCCGGGGAGTGCCGGTGCCGCTCGACCCGGCGCTGGCGATTGGGAAGCGGTTCGGGACGCTGGCGACGCAGGAGACGGCGGGGCGGTAGGGGGCGGCTATCGTCTGGTTGCGTTGGCCGTAAGCCGATCTGCCAGGTCGCCGGCGCGTCCGGCCAGTCCGGGGCGGGTGCGCCGGTAGCCCGCCGCCAAGCGCTTCAGCTCCAGCCGGCCCGCTGCGGCATCGGTCGTGCCGGTAGACGCCTCCAACTGCCTCGACAGCGCCTCCGCGTACTGCCAGGGCACCCCGGTGTCGAACCGCCCCGTGGCCAGGCACTCGCGGCCGAACGCAACCGACACGGCCGGTGACAGGCTGCGGCGATACAGCTCGTAGGCCTCCGGGCAGTCGAAGTCCGCCGCCACCGCCCGGTCGAACCAGAGCCTGGCGGACTCGCCTTCGCCCGGACAGGTGATGAGCTTGACGGCGGCGTCGGGGTACTCGGGGTGGAGCCGCCAGGCGGCGCCGAAGGCGTCGTGTGCCAGCCGCGCGTGCTCGCCCGTAGGGCGCCGCTCGCGCTCCGCCAGGTGCGCCTCGTGGAGCGCGATCTCGCCCGTCACCATGGACATGATCCAAGGACTTGCCCGGGGCCGCTGCTGGAGCGCGGCAAGAACCGCCCGGCTCGCCGGCCCCTCGTGATCCTCGCGCATCCGCCACCACAGCCAGTGCTCTTCGAACGGCGCGAACGACGGCTTCGACGCCGCCTCTGCGCAGGCGGCGGTGCCCTGGTCCAGCAGCCTCTGCCGCTCGACCGGCCGGAACTCCGCCACCGGCCTCGAGCGCACCAGCCCGAGTGGCGCCAGCCAGGCCACCGCCGAATCGAGCTGTCGGGCATCTACTGCCGGCACGACCCTTGCGTAGAGCGGCGCTGCGAGCCGGTCCTGCTGCATGAAGCGCAGCACCTCGGCCATGGCCAGGAGCACCACTGGGTGATCGCACCTCAGCCGGTGCAGCTCCAGGGCCGAAGCGAGCACGCTCTCCACGGGTACCGGCGCGGGGGCGTCGGTGACGCACCGGACGAACCGCTCCAGGAACCGCTCGGCGGCAGCGTCCCAGCGCGGGTCGCGCCTGGAGCCGCGCCGGTAGGCGCCAAGCCAGGCGCGCTCCTCGAACGACCGCCAGAGGGCGCCGAGCGACTTCTGGGTGGGGGTCTTCGGGCCGCTGGGGAGCGGCCGGGGCTGGTAGGTGGACCGCGGCCGCTCGGCCGCCGAGGCTCGCCGGATGTCCAAGTTCTTGAGCGCCGGATCCGGCGGCAGCTCCCGCGTGCAGGCGAGCACGGCGCACAGCAGAGGCAGAGGCGCGAGGCTCGAACCACGAGTCATGCCGCCACTCCCCGCCGCCGAGCGACCGTCACCACCGCAGGCAGACTCAGGCGGCCTGGCGAACGGTCACGGCCCCCGGCTCGGCCTCCAGCGCCACCAGCAGGTCCACCCCGAGCGCCCGGGCGATCCGCAGGAGCGTGCTCAGGCGTGGCTCCACGTCACCGGCCTCGATGCGCGCCACGGCGGGCTGGCTCCGGCCGGTGCGGGTCGCCAGGTCGGCCTGCGACAGCCCGTGGTCGGCGCGGAACCTCACCAGCCACAGGGAGACGGCGTCGGCCACAGCGTTGCGCTCGTACTCGGCCCGCACCTCGGGTTTGGCCAACTGCCGGGCCAACGCTTCGTCGAGCGGTACCCGCTCACCCATCGCCAGCCTCCTCGGCCGCTTCTTCTCCGGCGGACGGCAGGAGCAACTGCGGCGACACGGGCCGAGGTGCATGGCAGGGCAGAGCGCATCCGGCCAGCTTCAGGAGTTGGCAGACATCGGCATCCATGCTGTGGACCGCTTCGAGGTCCGACGCCACCGTCAGCGCCGTCGCCACATGCAGCAGATCGCCCAGCCATCTCTTCTGCTGCAGCCGGAGTGCCTTGTCGCGCAACTGGGCGGCGCGCTCCACCACGGGCGTGTCGACCGCGAGGACCATCAACGACTGCCACTGCAGCCAGCGGCGGAGCCGTCGGACCCCATCCTCACCGGCGCGTGACGGAAGCACCTCCGTGACGACGATCTGCGAGGTCACGATGGTGACCTTGCGTATCTCAGCGAGGTCGACGATCTGCGCTGCCGCCACCAGAGCCTCGGCTGGGTAGTTGCCCTGACCCTCCAGCGCCAGGATGAAGACGGACGTGTCCCAGTAGAACGCGGGCGGTCTACGTCTCGGCATCGCGCAGTTCCTGGAGGTAGGCCAGGGCTCCACGGCCGTTGGTCAGGCCTGGAATCGAGCCGATGATCTGCTCGGCGGTGGGCAGCTCGCCAGCGGGCGGCAACTGGGTGATGGAGTGCACCGCGAAGCGGTAAGGCCAGTCCTCGCCCGCGCGGGTGTAGGCCACCCCCCGCACGTCGACCATCTCCCCCAGCAGGTCGCGAGCCTGGCGGCGCAGCTCCGGAGGGACAGCGCAGGGGATGCGGTCGGGCCCGGCGAGCGGCTCCAAGCCGACGGAGCCCGTGCGCATGTTGAGGCCCTCGAGCACCCCACGGTAGGTGCTCACGCAGTGGTACGTGCCGGCCAGCAGTTGCCGCACCTTCCTACGCCAATCGCGGGGAAGAAGCAGTGGCTCGTCATCGAGGAGCCGTAAGGCCTCGATGGGTCCATCGTAGACCTGCGCCAGGCGCGCGTAGGCGCGGATCGCGGAGTCGCTGGCGGTGCTTGGGCGCTGCCCGCCGTGGAGCACATGGAGACGGTGCTTCAGCTCGGGGATGGCCTGTCCGGCAGTACTGCTGCCGGCTGCGGCGCGGACGCCGACCACCGCCGGGCTGCTGCAGGAGAGAGCGGACACGGTATAGACCGCGCGCGGGCCGTCCGCGCCGACCAGGTCGATCTCCGTGGCGCGGAGCGCGTCAGCTAGCTTGCCCATGAACGCGCGGAAGTCGTGGAACGGCACAGCGCCGCCGAGCGCCGTCTCGCCCTCAATCTGCCAGCGGATCTCGGTGTTCATGACGCGTCCTCAACCCGGATTGTAGCCCAGCACCACGCGAGCTGCCCCAAGATCCCTGCCATCGCGCCGCCCCCGGAGCGCCCTCCGCGGCGATCCCAGTAGCTGACGTCAGCGAGTGTAGGTTGTGCGCCGCTACGAGTCAACTCGGCCCATCGCGCGCAGACCGCCCCCCGCCTCGCTGTGGAGGTGACTCTGCCCTCTCCCCGAACCTGCCCCCTCGC
>JACPDV010000709.1 GCA_016183835.1 Armatimonadota bacterium | reverse complement strand
GGCGACGTGGTGATCACCTGGGACGAGATCGCCGGGTTGTCGCAGGACCTGCTGGTGTCCGGCGAGCCGCCCACCTGCCCGGCCAAGCTGAGCGACTGGCTCCAGCGCAACGCCGCGACGGTGGGGAACGAGTACCACAGCGAGCTGGCGAGGCACTATCGGTGAACGGTGAACGGTGAGCGGTGAGCAGCACGGAGTCCGCGCAGGCGGACTTCGTGGTTTCAGCGGCGGTTTCAACCGCTGTGCGTGGGGCGCGGGGTGGGTGGGGAGAGCTCCTGGGGAGGGATTCGAACCCCCAACCTAGTGGTTAACAGCCACCCGCTCTGCCGTTGAGCTACCCAGGATCGGGTGAGGAGATTCTACCTGTGGAGGCGAACGGCGTCAAGATCGGCCGCGGTATTCAACCGATCCGCAGGTCCTGCACCCAGCGGGCCTCCTGCCTGACCTCTTCCGGTTTGATGCCCAGTTGGTCCACGGTGATCGCCACCATCCGTTCCCAGACCTCCTCACGGGTCCAGCGCCGGCGAGTCTGGCCTTGGGCCTGCAACCGGACCCGCTGAACGCGTCGCGATCCGGCCTTGTGCCAGCGGTCGTGACCGCCGGCCATCCACCCCACCAGGCTTCTCACCGTCTCGGCCTCCCGGGGCAGCCTGGTCGCAGGCCAGACCCTTGACGCGACGGCGCTTGCGGCCCACAGCGGGCAAGCCAGCAGCAGCAGAAGCAGACCTGAAACCGGCTCGATGGTGCTCCACAGCACCAGCACCATCATCACTCCCAACCCGATCAGCGGACCATGGGGCACAACTCCCGGGCGGCTCAGCGGCGGCAGCGGTCCGCCAGTGCCCTCTTCCAGCAGCCGCCACTGCATGGGCCGTGATCCGGCCGGTAGCAGGTCGTCCAGCCGCGCATCGAGCGAGACGGCGGAACGCGTGACACCCATTCGACCCACCAGCGCACGCCGTAGCGCGTGAAACTCCCGCTGGTGCACGCAGTGCGTCGAGTCCGATGAGCCGTCAGGGCCCTCTGCAGCCAGCTCCCAGCAGATCAGGTTGAACAGCGCCCCGACCGTGGTGGCCTCAGACGCATCCTCGTCATCGAGGGCGATCTCGAACTCCTCTTCGAACCGCAGGACCAACTCCACAAGGTCCAGTCCCACGCCTCACCTCCCCTCCGCCACCCGCTCATACACCCCCGTCGTCACCGCCACCATCCGCTCCGCCGTGTACTCCTCCAAGACCACACTCCGCGCCGCCAGCCCCAGCGCCGTCGCGCCCGCCGGATCCGACAGCAAGCCGATCAGCGCCCGCGCCAGCGCCTCCGGATCCGCCGGCGGCACCAGGACGCCCGTCCTCCCCGGCGCGATCACGTCCCGCGAGCCTGCCACCGCCGTCGCCACGCACGGCCGCGACGATCGGGATCGCCGGCTCGGGGCTGCGGGGCATGGCCGGCATCTTGGCGCAGTTGGGGATCCAGGTCTCGGGCTCCGAAATCGCCCGCAGCTCGGTCCTGGACCGCCTGCAGCATCGCGGCATCGCCTGCAGCATCGGCCACAGCGGCCCGTCGCCCACCAGCGCCAGGTGCGCCTCGGGGAACCGCCGCTGCACGGCCGGCCACGCCGTGAGGAGGTGGATGTCGCCTTTCTGCTCCACGCGCCGGCCGATCGTCAAGACCAGCGGCACACCCTCGGGCACGCCGAGCACCTCGCGCCCACCCTCCGCCGGCTGCTGCTCCAGCGCAGCCACGTCGATCCCGTTGGCGATCACCTCGATCTTGCGCGGCGGCAGCCCCGCGGCGACGGCCGCCTCTCGCTCACCCTCGGACACGGCGATGATCGCGTCGCACCAGCGCGCGGCCAGCCGCTCCAAACCGACGACAATCCGCCGCTCGAGGCCGCGGCACTCGGGCGACTGGAAGCGGAAGGCGTTGGCCGTGTAGACCACCTTCGCGCCCGACCGGCGCGCCGCCGCCCGGGCCAGGAACCCGCCCTTGCTGCTGTGACCGTGGACGATGTCGTAGCGGCCGTGGCGGATCAGGCTGCGCAGTCGTCCGTACGCCCACCAGTCGGGCAGGACGGCGATCTCGCGGCGCATCTCGATCAGGTGGACACCCACGCCACGAGCCGTGAAGCGTTCCAGGTCCAGGTCGAAGTCCGGATCGCGATGCTGGCTGACGGCGACGTCCACGGCGAAGCGGTCGGGATCGAGCCCAAGCACGAGGTCGCGGAGGTGCGTGCGCGTGCCGCCCTCGGTGGCCTCCAGGACCTCGAGCACCCGGAGGGCGGACATCTCAGACCCCACGCCCGGAGCGGCGGCCCCCGTTGGCCGTAGGGGCGGGGCTCGCCCCGCCCGTGCCGCCGCCGTGAACGGTGGGCAATCGGTACCGGCCAGGCGCGGGCGGGGCAAGCCCCGCCCCTACGGCAGAACGTGCGTCACGCCGCGCCATTGGGCCGTTCCTTCCGCCGCTTCAGCCTCCGTGCCACCATCTTGATCAGCAGGTCCACCTCCGGAACGCGCAGGACGACCGCCACGACGAAGAAGATCACCAGCCCGACGCCGCCGGCCCCGGCAATGAAGAGCGCCGCCCGCGATGCCCGGGTGATGTCCAGGTAGCGCGGCGCGACCTCTCGCGCGAACACAAGCCAAGCGGCCATCACGGCGCTGGCCAAGCTGGTCTTGAGGATCAGGCTGCCGAGCCGCGGCAGCTCGAAGCTGGTCAGCCGGTCGCGGAGCTGCCACCACAGGAGCACGGTCTTGGCCGCCTTGGCCACCGCGAAACCCAGCGCGATCCCTGCGTTGTTGAGCCCGAGCACCAGCCCCGCGAGCCAGGCCACCAGGATGTGGATCGTGCTGCCGACCATCCCGTTGTAGAACGGGGTCTTGGTGTCGCGGTGGGCGTAGTAGACCTGCAGCGCGATGATCTCCAGGGCGTAGAACACGAACCCCAGGCAGTAGATTAGGAACGGCGGATAGGTGAGGTCGACCGAGCCCTTGTCGAACTTCCCGCCGACGTAGAGGAAGGTGATCACCGACCGGCCCAGCACCGCACCGAGGACGGTCAGCGGGAGGAAGACGAAGACCATCACCCGCGAGGCGCCAAGGAACGCCTGGGTCACCCCCTCCTTGTCCTCCCCGCGCGCCCAGTCGGTGAGGAACGGGAAGAGCGCTTTGCCGAGCGCGAACGGGATCACGCTGACCGGCATCCACATCACTTTGCGGGCGTAGTCGAGCGACGCCAGGCTGCCGGTGATCTTGATCTGCGACGCCAGCCGCTGCTCCCAGAGGTCGCGGCCCTTGCCGACGATGGTGCCGAGCAGGAGCGGCAGGGTCAGCCGCCCCAGCTCCTGCATCGCCGGGTCCTTCAGGTCCAGCCCGGGACGCACCATGCGGAGCGACGAGCCGAGGGCGAAGAGGTGCGTGAGCAGCTTGAACAGCCCGCCGATGGCGAAGCCGATGGCGAAGCCCAGCGGACCCAGGTCGCTGAAGCCGTAGCACACCACCGCCGTGCCCAGCACGATGCCGATCTTCTGGGAGACGTCACCCAGCGCCGGCGTGACGAACCGCTTGTAGGCGTTGAGCAGCACGTAGGTCAGGTGCGACATGCACGTGACGAGCAGCCCGAGCATGGACACGCGCACCAGCCGCACCGTGAGGTCGAACTTCTCCAGGTCGTCCGTCCAGCCCTTAAGGGCGAGCCGGCACAGGAGGTCGGCCCCGAACCACCCCGCCACGCTGGCGAGGACCAACAGCAGCGCCAGCAGCGTGCCGACCATCGAGGCGATCCGCCAGGCCGCCGCCTCGCCTTCCTCTTCGCGCACCCTCGTGAAGACCGGCAAGACCGTGTGGCTGAGCAGCTCCTCGACGAAGAAGGTCAGGATCTCGAAGACCTTCTGCATGCCCGTGGCGGCGTCGCCCTCTTTGGAGGTGGCGAAGAAGTGCGCCAGGACCTTCTTCTGGATGTAGCCGCCGATGCGCGCGAGGAACTGGACCGCCATGATCGCCAGCGCGGCCAGCCCCGCCTTGCGGTGCCCCGAGCTGCGGCTCTCGTCGCCCGGCGACGGACCCTCGGGCATCAGCTCGGGCGGCAGCCCGCTCTCATCGGCCATCGACGCTGTCCTCTTCCCCGCGGGCAGCCGCCCGCAGCCAGGCGGCTAGTCTAGCCGCATTGACTTCCGTGTCATAGTCCTGTTCCACTCGTTTCCGTGCGGCGTCGGCCAGGCGCCCGCGCAGGTCGGCGTCGCCGAGCAGCTTCGTCAGGCCTGTAACCAGCGAACTGAAGTCGGGCGCTATGAGCAGGCCGGTTTGGCCGTCCGTGACCACGTCCCCCGCGCTGCTGGCCGTGGTGGTCAGAACCGGCGTGCCCGCGGAGCAACACGTTGGCCACGCCGTCGCGGTCGCCGCGGCGGTCCACGCGGCTTGGCAGGACCAGGGCCGTCGCCTGCTCCAGGGATGTGCGAACACCGCCTTCGGAGACGTGCCCGGGCAACTCGAGGTTCACCCCCCGTTCGCGCGCCAAGGCTTCAAGCTTGCCCCGCTCAGGTCCCTCGCCCAGGATCCGCAGCACGTAAGGCCGGCCGGCCCGCGGCAGGAACGGGATCACGTTGACGAGCTGGTCGAACCCCTTCTTCTCCACCAAGCGCCCCACGCCCAGTATCACCGCTGCCCCTACCGGTTCGGCCGTCCTCCGCGGCCAGTCGGCGAGCGGGATGCCGTGCGGGTTGTACGCCAGCCGCGGCCGCAGCGCCGGCAGACGGGCGGCGAGCGCGTGCTCGGCCGCCCGGTTGCAGACGGTCACGCCTTCGGCCTCGAGCAGCGCCTCGTCCGCCGCCTCGGGCGCGGTGAAGACGTCGTAGGCGTGCCCCGCCACCGTGTACGGCGGGCCGCCGAGCTGCCGGCAGAGCCAGGCTGTCATCGCCGGCAGGCCGCACCAGGCGGCGTGGAGCAGGTCGCAGCGCTCCTCCCGCAGCCGGTCGCGGAGCCAGACCGCGAAAGGCAGGTTGCGCAGCCAGCGGAGACCGAGCGACGGCTTGCGGAGCAGTCCGCGGACGAGCACCCCGGCCACCCGGCGCGGCAGGCGCGGACAGGCGGGGCCGGCGGCGGGGCGGTAGCGTACGCCCGGAGCGGGGCCGTCCGGGCCGGGGCGGAAGGCGAAGGGGAGGAGCTCGATGCCTTGGCGTGCGAGGGCGTCCATCTCGCGGGCGAGGAAGGTCTCGGTCGGGCTGGGCCAGGTGCCGAGGAGCCAGGCGACGCGCATCAACGGCGCTCCCCAAACGCACAGGGACGGCGCGGCGCCGTCCCTGGTCAACCAATGCCGGAGGTCGGACTCGAACCGACACACCCGCAAGGGGCAACTGATTTTGAGTCAGCCGCGTCTACCGATTCCGCCACTCCGGCTACACGGCAGATTATACGCGGGGTGCCGGGTGTGCGCAACCTACGCGAGGACGATCCCCTTCGGCACCACCACCAGGCCGTCCTCGCTGACCTTGAACCGCCGCCGGTCGGCCTCGGGGTCGTAGCCGATCTCGAAGCCGGGCGGGATGCGCACGTGCTTGTCCACGATGGCCCGACGCACCTTGGCGTGCCGGCCCACGTCCACGTCGCCGAAGAGGATCGAGTCGGTCACCTCGGCGTAGCTGTTGACCTTCACATTGGGCGACAGGAGCGAGCGGTGGACCTTGGCGCCGGAGACGATGCAGCCGGGGGCGAGAAGCGATTCCGTGGCCATCCCCACGCGGCCCTCGTCGGTCAGGCAGTGCACGGTCTTGGCGGGCGGCGCCGGCCACAACACGGTGTGGATGGGCCATTGCGGATCGTAGAGGTTGAACAGCGGGTCGGCGTCCAGGAGCTCGAGGTTGGCCTCGTAGTAGCTCTCCAGGGTCCCGATGTCGCGCCAGTAGCCGATGCCACCGGTGTTGTGGTCGCGGAAGCGGTACGCGTAGACGGCCATCTCGCGGCTGACCATCGTGGGGATGATGTTCTTGCCGAAGTCGTGGTCGGAGTCGGTGCGCGCGTCATCGCTGAGGATCCGCACCAGCTCGGCGGTATCGAAGACGTAGATGCCCATCGACGCCAGCGCGGTGGCGGGATCGCCCGGCACGGTCTGCGGCTCGGCCGGCTTCTCCTGGAAGCCGACCACGCGCTCGGTCTCGTCGACCTGGAGGACTCCGAGCCGGGTGGCGTCGGCCCGCGGCACCTCGAGGCAGGCGATGGTCAGCGCGGCCTTGCGCTCGCGGTGAAAGTCCAGCATCCGTCCGTAGTCCATCGAATAGATGTGGTCGCCGCCCAGAATCAGCACGTTGCGCGGCCGCTCGATGTCGAGCAGGTAGACGTTCTGGAAGATCGCGTCGGCTGTGCCGCGGTACCAGTCGCCCACCACGCGCTGCTGCGGCGGCACGAGCTCGATGTACTCGCCGCGGATCAGGTTGAACAGCGGCCCCCAGGCCTCGCGCACGTGCCGGTGGAGCGAGAACGAGCGGTACTGGGTCAGCACGTTGATGCGGTAGATGCCCGAGTTGAGGCAGTTGCTGAGGGTGAAATCGATGATCCGGTAGAGCGCGCCGAAGGGCACCGCCGGCTTGGCCCGGTCGCGGGTGAGCGGGTAGAGCCGGTTGCCGGCGCCGCCGGCCATCAGCATGGCGACGGTATCACTGAGGCCGGGCGAGGTCAAGGCTTGCCTCCGGCGAGGACGTTGGCGACGGCTTGGAGCAGCTCCTGGTAGTCGGACGACTTCACCACGTAGGCGGCGGCCGCCCAGCTCATGAAGTTATCCTGGTAAGCGGAGAAGGCGGTGTTGAGGACGACCGGGAGGGTCCGGTCGATGTCCATCAGCTCGCGGAGCAGGTCGAGCCCGTCGCGCTCGGGCATGTTGATGTCGAGCACCACCACGTCGGGGCGCCGCTCCTTGACGGCTCCGACTGCGGCATCGGCGCGGTTGCAGGTCCGCACCTCGTAACCCTGTTCGCAGAACACCTCTTCGTAGAGGAGGGCCTCATTGACGTCATCCTCCACAATCAGAACACTGCTACCCATGACACCCTCCTAGCTCGCGGCGGCGTCGCCGGGCTCCCCGCGCGGCAGCCGCATGGTGAACACCGCGCCTCCGCCCGGCGGGCTCGCCGCGGTGAGCGAGCCGCCGTGGTCGTGAACGATCTTGCGGCTCACCGCCAAACCCAGTCCGGTGCCGTCGGAACGGCTGGTGAAGAACGGGTTGAAGATCTCCTCCAGCCGGTCGGCCGGAATCCCCGGCCCGCTGTCCCGCACGATCACCTCCACCCCCTCCTCGTCGTCGGCCCGCGTGGAGAGCGCCACCGAGCCCTCGGAGCCCACCGCCTCCACGGCGTTCTTTACCAGGTTGACCAGAACCTGCTGCAGCTTGCCGCGGTCGGCCATGACCAGCTCGAGGCCGGCCGCCAGATCCGCCTCCGCCCGGATGTGCTTCTCCTCGAACAGCGGCTGGTGCAGTTGAAGCACCTCCTCCACCACCTCGTTGATGGCCACCGGGGCGAGCTGCGGCTTGCTCGGCGCCGTGAAGTCGGCCACGTTGCGCAGGATCTGCTCGAGCCGCTCCACCTCGCGCACGATGATCGCCGACCGGCTCCTTACGTACTCCGCCTGATCCGACTTCTCCTCCACCCGCCGCGCGAAACCGCCGATGCTGACCAAGGGGTTGCGGATCTCGTGAGCCACGTTGGCCGCCACGCTGCCGATGCCAGCCAACCTCTCGGCCTGCGCGAGCCGGTCCTGCGAGTCGCGCAGCTCGGCCAGCGAGCTCTCCAGCTCGGCATAGGCCTGCGCATTGGCCAGCGCCACGCCCGCCTGGTTGGCGAACGTGGTCAGCATCCGGATGTTGTCGCGGCTGATCGGCTCGCCGGTGTACAGGTTGTCCGCCACCACCAGGCCGATCACGTTTTCGTGGCTCATCAGCGGCACGACCAACACCTCGCTGGCGCCGGAGAAGTCGCGCAACGCCGCCGCCACCGCCGAGCGCTGGTGGCGGTCGTCCTGGCGCAGCATGAGCGGCGTGCGCCAGGCGCGGAGATGGTCGTCCTGCGGCGGGACGGCGATCACCCTTGGGGGCTGTCCGCTCGGCCGCGTCACGCGTGGCGCCGGGGTGCGGTCGTACTCACGGAGGAACTCACGCAGTGTTTGCTTGTGGTCAAGATCGCGCCAGATCCGCCCCGCCGCCTCGGCGCTCTCGGGCCCCACGGTGAGGCTCTCCACCAAGGCGCCGTGCTCGCGATCGGCGAGGAACAGCGCCGCGCGGTTGAACCCGAAGCCCGGCCCGGCCGTGACGCACGTCAGGATGGCGCGCAGCAGCCGGGCAATATCCAGCGACTGCTGCATCTCCTCACCGATCTCCTGCAGCATGGAGAGCTGGTACAGGCGCTTCAGCCGCTGCGTGGCGTCGTGGAGCATGACGATGATGGTGGTCTCGTACTCGGTCACGATCCGCAGCCGCACGTCGGCGTAACGCTCCTGGCGGTTGAAGTCGAAGTAGCGCACCTCGCTCTGGTCGATTGGGTGGTGCTGGTGCCGGAGCTGCTCCACCAGCTCCATGAAGCGGCTCTCGCTGAGGAGCGACTCGGGGAGGATGTCCGAGACGTGCGCGCCCATCACCTGGTCGGCCGCCTGCCCGAAGAACTCGAGGTACCGCCGATTGACGAACTTGACCCGCAGGTCGTCGTCGAAGAGCAGCAGCGCCGAGGGCACCGCCTCCATGATCTGCTGGCGCATGGCCTGCAGCATGCGCATCTGGCGCAGGCTCTCGTCGGCTTCCATGCAGCGCGCCAGCAGGCCGGCGAGCGCCTCCATGGCGGTGCGATCGAGACGGTCGAAGCGGTTCGCCCGCTGGCTCTCCACGTCCAGCACGCCGAACACGCGCGGGCCCAGGCGGATGGGCACGCACAGCTCCGAGCGCACCGTCGAATCGTCCGGCGTGGGGTTGAAATAGTGTTCGTCGGTGAGGGTGTCCACCACCACGTAGCTGCTGCGGGTGCGGAGCACCTCGCTGAAGACTCCGACCTGGAGCGGCTGCTCGTAGCCCTCGCCGAGCCGCCCGCGACGCTGCCCGGCCTGCGCCCGGAGGCGGAACGCGTTGAGGTCCTCGTCCACCTCGTAGATCGCCACGTCGTAGTAGCCGAAGTCGGTCTGGATGGTGTCCACCACGTTGCGCATCAGCCGGCCGACGTCGCCGATGTTAGCGATGGCCGAGGCGCCCACCCGGCTGATCAGCTCGAACTGGGCCGCACGCTTGCGCTCCTCCTCGAACCGCCGGGCGTTGACGATGGTCACGGCGAAGTGGTTGGCCAGGTGCTGGAGCAGCGCCTGGTCGTCCTCGTCGAACGGCTCGGGGTCTCGGCGGAGCAGCACCAGGCAGCCGATGGCCTCGTTGTTGAACACCAGCGGCACGAGTAGCGCCGTGTGGTAGCCCAGCTCCACCCAGCGCCGGTCCTCCACGCCGCGGGCCTCGGAGTCGAGCAGGTCGTCGAGCCGCACCGCCGCGTGGCGAGCGAGCGAGCGGGCGACGATGGTCTCACCGCGCGGCACGGCGCGCTCGCTGCCCGCGCCCAGGTCCGTGCCCGACAAGACGCGCAGCCTGACGCTCTGCCCATCGGCGTCGGGCAGCCCCACCAGCACCGCGTCGCAAGCGGTCACCGTGGCCAGGTGCGAGGCGATGGTGCGGTAGGTCTGGTCGCGATCGAGCACGCGCGCGGTGGCTTCGAGGATGCGGTTGATCGTCTCGAGCTGGCGGGTTTTGCGCTCGCTCTCGCGCTCCAGCCGGCGCTTCTCGGTGACATCGCGCACCACCACCGAGGTGCCCATGAACCGGCCGTTGTGCGGATCGTAGAGCGCCGTGCGGGTGATGCTGACGTCGATCCGGCGGCCGTCCTTCGTCAGCCGCGTGGATTCGTGGTTGCGCAGGTAGCCCTCGCGGCGGACTACGTCGTCGATCTCGTCGAAGCGGCCCGATTCGACCTCCTCGGGCGGCACGAGGATCCGCGCGTCGCGGCCGACGATCTCCTCGGCCGTGTAGCCGAAGACCTGCTCGGCGCCCTGGTTCCAGGTCCGCACGCGGCCTTGGGAGTCGAGCACCAGCACCGCGTCGGCGGTGTCGCCGATGAAAGCTCGAAGGTAGGCTGCCTCCTCGCCGCCGCCGCCGCCGGCCGCGGCGTGTTGCCGTTGCTCGGCCAACTCGTAGAAGAATCGGCTGGCGGCCACCCGGCAGTCGTCGATGGCGTCCTCGAGGACGTTGCAGAGCTCCTCGATGTCGGTGCCGCGCGGCGCGGTCTCGTTGGCGGCGCGCATCAGGAGCCGCTTCAGCCGGCGCAGCGCGCGGCTGACCAGGGGATAGGGCAGGTCGTGCCGGAGGGCGGCCTCAGCCAGCTCCCACAGAGCGGGTTCGGCGGGGGTGACCACGCCCTCGCGCACCACCGCGGCCAGTGGCGCCAGGACGCCGCCGAGGCTGGCGAGGACGGCGTCGCGCGCCGGCTCGGGCAGTTCGGACAAGCTCTCGGCGTTGGGGCGCTCCCAGGCCGCGCGCAGCTCCTCCGCGCGCGTCGCCACCAGCGCGGCGGCGGCCTCTCGCAGCTCTACGTCGTACCTGCCTCGCAGCTCGTCGGGCATGGTCTCCTGCCGCACGGCGGCCCACCCACGCTACGGATTGGCCGGCTGGGGTGGCGGTCCTTCAGACTCTGCGGCCTCCGGCAGAGCGATCTCGCCGGTCGGCTCCGCCGGCGCCGGCGGCTCCGCGGGCGGCTCCGGCGCCGCGGCCTCGGGCTCCGCCGGGTCTTCCAGGTCGTGGCTGAACTGGCGCGTCAACAGCTCCCATTCCGGCTCCTCGGCCGGCACGCCGCCCGGCCGCGGGTGCTCGCCGCGGAGGCTCAGGTAGTAGAGGATCGGAACCGCCATGCGCGAGAGAAGCAGCGAAGCCACCTCCCCCGCCATCAGCGCCACCGCCAGGCCCTGGAAGATGGGGTCCTTGAGGATCACCGCCGTGCCCACGATCACCGCCATGGCCGTCAGCAGCATCGGCCGGAAGCGCACCGCCCCGGCGTCCACCACCGCCTCCTCGAGCGGCATCCCCTGCTCCAGCCGGAGGTCGATGAAGTCCACCAGAATGATGCTGTTGCGCACCACGATCCCCGCCCCGGCGATGAACCCGATCATCGACGTGGCCGAGAAGAAGACGTGGCCCAGCCAATGCGCCGGGAGGATCCCCACCAGCGAGAAGGGGATCGCCGACATGATCACCACCGGCGTCCGGAAGCTCTTGAACCAGCCCACCACCAGCACGTAGATCAAGATCAGCACTACGGCGAACGCCAGGCCCAGGTCGCGGAAGACCTCGTAGCTGATGTGCCACTCGCCGTCCCACTTCATCGCGTAGTGGTTGGTGGCGAACGGCTGGCTCCGGTTGTAGCGCTCCAGGCGCGTGCCGTCGGGCATGGTCAGCGCGTCGAGCTGACGGTTGAGCCGGAGGATGGCGTAGACCGGGCTCTCGATGGAACCGGCCACGTCGGCGGTGACGTACACCACCGGCTGCAGGTTCTTGTGGTAGCGGGTCGGCTCGACGGTGCTGTTGCGCCGGTCGGTGACTTCGTCCAGGTCCACCAGGTGCCCGTCGGGGCTCTTCAGACGCAGGCTGCCGAGGAGGGCCAGGTCCTCGCGCTGCCGCTCGGGGAGCCGCACCTCGACCGGCACGTCCTCGGTCGCCTCGGAGTCGTGCGCCAGTCCCACCACCAGTCCGCCGGAGGCCACCTGGAGCGTCTCCGCCACGTCCGCGGCCTTCACGTTGTGCAGTCCGGCGCGCTCTTCGTCCACGCCGAACTCGATCCGCTGCTGCGGGTCCTCGGTAAAGATGTCGGCGTCCACCACTCCGGGCATGCGGTCGAACGTCTCCAGCACCTGCCGGCCGACCGTGATCAAGCTCGCATAGTCGGGCCCGTAGATCTCGGCGACGAGGGTCTGAAAGACCGGCGGGCCGGGGGGCACCTCGGCCACCTGGATCCGCGCGCCGGCCTCGCGGGCGACCGGGAGGAGCAGCTCGCGGGCGGCCTTGGCGATGGCGTGGCTCTGCCGCCGGCGCTCGCCCTTGGCCACCAGGTTGACCTGGATGTCGGCCACGTTGTCGCCGCGGCGGAGGTAGTAGTGCCGCACCAGGCCGTTGAAGTTGTAGGGTCCCGAGGTGCCGACGTAGAGCTGCATATCGCTCACCTCGGGCAGCTTGTCGAGCGCCGCGGCCAGGCCGCGGGTGACGGCCAGCGTGGTGCTCCGGGTGGTGCCCTCCGGCATGTTGACCATCACCTGGAACTCCGACTTGTTGTCGAAGGGGAGCATCTTCACCTTGACCGCCTTGAGCGGAATCAGCGCCACGGCCAGGAGCAGGAGGGCGACGATGCCGCCCAGGAACCCCGCGCGCACCCGCGCATCGGAGACCAGCCGCCAGGCGAAGCGCCGATACAGGCGGGTGGACCAGCTATCGCCCTCGCCGTGGCCGTGGCCGCCCCGGCCGTGCATCCCGCGCAGGATGCGGTACGCGGCCCACGGGGTGATGACGAACGCGGTCGCCATGCTGAAGAACATCGCCGCCGAGGCGCCGATGGGGATCGGCCGCATGTAGGGGCCCATCATCCCGCGCACAAAGGCCATCGGCAGGATCGCCGCCATCACTGCGAAGGTGGCCAGGACCAGCGGCGGGCGCACCTCGTTGACCGCCTCGATGGTCACCGCCAGCGGGTGGGCATGCCGGTTCCGCGGCATGCGGAAGTGGCGGACGATGTTCTCCACGTCGACGATCGGGTCGTCGACCAGGATACCGATGCTGAAGATCAGCGCGAAGAGCGTGATCCGGTTGAGCGTGAAG
>JACPDV010000708.1 GCA_016183835.1 Armatimonadota bacterium | reverse complement strand
GTCGGCGACGGCACCTTCGGCGCCCGGCGGCGCGGGCTCAGCGTGCCCGTGCCCGGCGCCGACAGGCCGGAGGTGCTCGGCCGCGGCGAGGCCGTGAGCGAGGGCCTGATGGCGATCGAGGCGCCGGACCGCGGCGTGGTGGGGCTGCTGTGGAACCCTCGGCAGCTCTGGACCGCTGGTAAGAATCAACCCCACGCGTTGGCGGCGTCGCCCAACGCGCTGGACCACCAGGCCAACCACCTGCTGGAGCTGGTGGTGCCGCACTTCTCGCCGGGCCAGCCGGCGACGGCCCAGCGCGCGGCCCGGCCGCTCGAGCTGCCCCGGGGACGGGCGGTGTTCGTCCGCTCCGAGCTGTTCGTCACGGCCGACGGCGACCTCGCCGAGGCGCACCGCGCCTGGCAGGAGCGTTACGCTCTCGGGGGAGGTTAAGCCATGCCCGAACGCACATTCCGCGATGTCGAGATCGATCTGGACGACCTCGCCGACGCCGTCGTCGACTGGTTCGAGCGCGACGCCTTCGAGGTCCAAGATTTCCAGGAAGGGCCCAGCATCTTCATCCAGGCCCGCAAGCAGAGCCTGCTCAACACCCTGTCCGGCACCGGCAAGTCGCTCAACGTCCGGCTCTCGCCGCTGTCGCGCGGGTTCAAGATCGAGGTCGGCGCGGGCGACTGGCTCGACAAGGGCGCCGGCGCCGCCGTGGCGTTCGGCGTGCGGATGCTCAACCCGCTGCTCTTCTTCCCGGCCATCGCCGCCACCGGCTACGGCATCTACCAGCAGCTCAAGCTGCCCGAGGAGCTGCTCGACTTCGTCGAGGTCTACGTGGACGAGCACGGCGTGGGCACCGTCACCAACGAGCGTCAGACCCGCACCCGGCGGCGCGATGTGAGCATCGACGAGGAGCTGGAGGAGCTGAAGTCCGGCCGCCCGGCCACCGCGGCCCCGGCCGAGCGTGAGGCGGGCAAGCGCTACTGCCCCAAGTGCGGCGCGCAGGCCAGCGGCGACGCCAACTTCTGCCACGGCTGCGGTGCCGACCTGCGGGGCGTGGGCGAGGCGGAGGACGGGGATTCGAGCGCCTGATTCGGTTCGCTACACGCGTTTCGCCTGGCACTACGACGCCCTCACCGCGCAGGCCGGCCGGCCCGGCGAAGCCGTGTTTTACGCCGCGCTCGCCCGCACGTGCGGCGGACTCGCCGGCGAGCCGGCGTGCGGCGCCGGGCGCATCCTCGCGGCCGCCTACGCCTCGGGCGTGGAGGTATGGGGCGCCGATCCGTCCGAGCCGATGCTCGCCCTCGCCGGCGCACGGCTCGCCGCCGTCCGCGAGGCCGACCCGCGGCTGCACGCCCTGCCCTACCGGCTCGAGCCACAAACGCTGCAGAAGCTGGCGCCGCCCCGGCCGTGCGGGCTGCTGATGCTGCCGCTCGATGCCTTCCGCCTGCTCCGCGACGGCGCCGAGCAGCTCGCGTTCCTGGCCCGGGCACGCGCCGCCGTGACGCCGCGGGGCCGGCTGGCGCTCGACCTGACGCTGCCCGCCCAGCCGCCCGAGGAGCTGCCCTTCGGCGCGGCGCTCACCTCGCCCGACGGCACGCTCGTCCGCACCCGCACCCGCTGGCGCATCGAGGGCGACGATCTGGTGGAGGAGACCGAGTTCGAGCTGACGCCACCGGGCGGTGCGGCGACGGTGGAGGTCTGCCGCGACCGGTACCGCAACGTGGCCGCTGCCGAGCTGGACGGGCTGCTGCGGACCACCGGCTGGAGCACGGAAGCGCGCTATGCTGACTTCTGGGGCACGCCGTTCGGGGCCGGCGCCGGGCGGCTGGTCTTGGTGGCGCGGCCGAGAGGTTGAGCGCGGCGCGGAGGGAATCGGGCGGGCATGACTGAGGCAGAGACCACCTTCGTGCACGACTGCTTGCGCGCCGCCGGCCTCGTCGCGGAGGGCGACGAGGTGGCGGTCGAGCCCCTCGGCGGCGGCGTGTCCAACGACGTCTACGCCGCGCGCGTGGGCGAGCGCTGGTTCGTGCTCAAGCGGGCGCTGGCCAAGCTGCGGGTCAAGGAAGACTGGCGCAGCGACGTGGACCGGGTGCACCGCGAGGCAGCGTGCCAGCGGTGGCTGGCCGGCGTGCTGGCGCCGGGCGAGGTGCCTGCCGTGCGGTGGGAGTGCTTCGAGCGGCACGCCTACGTGATGGACCGCGCCCCGCTGGACTGCGTCAACTGGAGGGACGAGATGCTCGCCGGACGGGTCGATCCCGACGCCGCGGCGCGGGCGGGGATCATGCTCGGCGCGATCCACGCCGCCGGGCGCGTGGACGTGAGCATGAAGGAGTGCTTCGGCAGCAAGCACGTCTTCGATCAGCTCCGGCTCGACCCCTACCTGCGCACCATCGCCGCGCGCCACCCCGCCCTGGCCGAGCCCGTCAACCACTGCCTGGCGCAGTGCCTGGCCTCCACCGAGACCCTCGTGCACGGCGACTACAGCCCCAAGAACATCCTCCTCCAGCCCGGGCGCAACGTCCTGCTCGACCACGAGGTGGCGCACTGCGGCGAGCCCTGCTTCGACCTCGGGTTCTTCTTCACTCATCTCTGCCTCAAGGCGCTGCACGTGGCGGCGCAACGATCGGCGCTGATGGTCCAGGTCCCCGCCGCCTGGGCCGGCTACCGGCACGTCTATCCGCACGTGAGCGAGGCGCGCTGGCTGCCCTACCTGGGGTGCATGATGCTGGCCAGGGTGGACGGCAAGTCGCCCGCCGGCTACCTCACCGCCGACGAAGAGGAGCGCGTGCGAAAGCTGGCGCCCCGGCTGCTGCGCGGCGAGCTGACCACGCTCGAAGAGGCCCTGGCCGCCCTGGCGCGGGTGGCGGAGACGGGAGACGTGGCGTGATGTCAAGCAGGACGCGGATCGCCGTGGTGCGCGGGCGTGAGATCCTCGACAGCCGTGGGTTCCCCACGGTGGAATGCGACGTCACGCTGGAGAGCGGCGTCGCCGGGCGGGCGAGCGTGCCGTCGGGCGCCTCGACCGGCCGGCACGAGGCGCTCGAGCTGCGCGACGGCGACGCGCACCGCTTCCGCGGGCGCGGGTGCCGGCGGGCCGCGGACCACGTCACCGGCGAGCTGGCGAGCAGCGTGACCGGGCTCGACGCGGCGGACCAGGCGGCCGTGGACCAGGCGCTCCGCGACGCCGACGGCACGCCGGACAAGCGCCGGCTGGGCGCCAACGCGATCCTCGCGGTCAGCCTGGCCGCCGCGCGCGCCGCCGCCAAGGGGCTCGGCCGGCCGCTGTGGAAGCATCTCCACGAGCAGCTCTTCCCGGATGCCGAGCCGTGCCTGCCGGTGCCGATGATCAACATCCTCAGCGGCGGGCACCACGCCGGGTTCCAGCTCGACATCCAGGACGTGTTGATCTTCCCCCTCGGCGCGGCCGACGTGTGGCAGATGATCGAGTGGACCAGCGCGATCTACCTGGCGGTGCGCGACATCCTGCGCCGGGACGCGGGCTACACGCAGCTCGTGGCCGACGAGGGCGGTTTCGGGCCGGCGCTGGAGAGCAACGAGGCGATGCTGCGCGTGGTCACCGAGGGGATCGCCGCCGCCGGGCTCGAGCCGGGTCGGGATGTCTGGCTGGCGCTCGACATCGCCGCGACACACTTCCACCGGGACGGGCGCTACACGCTCGCGGCGGACGGGCGCGAGCGCGACGCCGGGGAGATGAGCGATGCGCTGGAGGCCTGGGTGGAGGCGTTCCCGGTGATCAGCATCGAGGACGGGCTGGCCGAGGACGACTGGCCCGGCTGGGCCGCGCTGACCCTGCGGCTGGGGCAGCGGGTGCAGGTGGTGGGCGACGACCTGTTCACCACCGACGTGGCCCGCTTGCGGCGCGGGGTCGCCGAGGGGTGCGCCAACAGCCTGCTGGTCAAGCCGAACCAGGTGGGGACGCTGAGCGAGGCGGCGGAGGCCTGCCGCGTGGCGCACGACGCGGGCTACACGGCGGTGGTCTCGACCCGCAGCGGCGAGACCGCGGACGCCTTCGTGGTGGATCTGGCGACGGCGAGCGGCGCGGGACAGCTTAAGCCGGGCTCCCTGGCGCGGAGCGAGCGGAGCGCCAAGCTCAACCAACTGGTGCGCCTGGAGGAGGAGCTGGGCCCGGGCTGGTTCACGGGCGCACGCAGCCTGAGCAGGTGGCGGACCTGAGCCCCGGTGCCGCGGACGGCAAGGAGGAGATCCGCAGGGGCCGTGGAACGCAGGGTCGGGGGCGAGGGCTGGTCGCCGCCGGCGGCGGCGAGGAAGGGGTCTACGCATGCTCGAGGCCGTCGATCTGGCAGCCAAGCTGAGTCGCGAGGAGTACCAGGCGGCGATGAGCGGGACGCAGAGCCTGCTCAATGCGCTGCGGCATCAGCACCAACGCTGCATCGTGGGCAAGGTGCCGGTGGCGGTTGTGCTCGAGGGCTGGGATGCGGCCGGGAAGGGCACGATGGTCTCGCGCATCGTCGAGCGCCTCGACCCGCGCTGGTTCAAGGTCATCCCGATCTCGGCGCCCCTGGAGGAGGAGCGGCTGCGGCCGTTTCTGTGGCGGTTCTGGATGTCCCTGCCGCGCTACGGGCACTGGGGCATCTACGACCGGAGCTGGTATGGGCGGGTGCTGGTGGAGCGCGTGGACCAACTGATCACGCCGGACCAGGCGCAGGACGCGCTGCGCGAGATCGTGGAGTTCGAGCGGCAGCTCACCGCCGACGGGATGGTGATCTGCAAGTTCTTCCTCCACATCACCAAGAAGGAGCAGCGCAAGCGCTTCAGAGCCTGCGAGAAAGACCCCTACCTGGCCTGGAAGGTGCAGCCCGAGGACTGGCGGCACCACAAGCAGTACGAGATCTACGTCGAGGCCATCGAGGAGATGCTGGCCCACACCAGTCGCGCGCATGCGCCCTGGACCATCGTCGAGAGCACGTGCGCGCGCTGGGCGCAGGTCAAGGTTTTCCGCACGATCTGCGAGTCGGTGGCCGCGGTGCTCGACCGGCGCGGGGTGGCCGACCCTGAGCTGGCCGAGCAGGAGGACCCGGACGACGCCACGCCGCCGGCCGCGCCACCCGAGCCGGAAGCCGAGGCCGCGGCCGCTGCCAGCGAGCCGGTCGCCGCCGGCGGAGACCAGTGATGCTGAACCGAGTGGACCTCACCCTGGCGCTCGACAAGCCCACCTACGAGGAACAGCTCCGCAAGTACCAGCTCCGCCTCCGCGAGCTCGAGTTCGACATGTACGAGCACCGCATCCCGGCGATGGTGGTCTACGAGGGCTGGGACGCCGGCGGCAAGGGCGGCAACATCAAACGGCTGACCGAGACCCTCGATCCGCGCGGTTACTCGGTCAACGCCTACGCCGCGCCGCAGGGCGAGGAGCGCGAGCATCAGTACCTGTGGCGCTTCTGGCGGTGTATCCCGAAGGCCGGCCACCTGGCGGTGTTCGACCGGAGCTGGTACGGCCGCGTGATGGTCGAGCGCATCGAGGGCTTCTGCACCACCGAGGAGTGGCAGCGCGCCTTCGAGGAGATCAACGAGTTCGAGCGGCACCTCACCTCGTTCGGCCTGGTGCTCTGCAAGTTCTGGATCCACATCAGTAAGGAAGAGCAGCTCCGCCGGTTCGAGGAGCGCAGCACCATCGCCTATAAGCGCTACAAGCTCACCGAAGAGGACTGGCGCAATCGCGAGAAGTGGGACCAGTACCAGGAGGCCGTCGAGGAGATGCTGGTGCGCACCAGCACGCTCAATGCGCCGTGGACCGTGGTCGAGGGCAACAACAAGTACTGGGCCCGGGTGAAGACCATCCGCACGCTCTGCGAGGCGCTCGAGCACGCCGTGGAACGGCAGCCGAAGCGGCGCAAGCGGCGCTCCTGACTCAGACGTTGAAGCGGAACGTGATCACGTCGCCGTCCTGGACGACGTAGTCGCGCCCCTCCAGCCGAAGCACCGCCGCCTCGCGGCAGGCGGCGGACGTCTCGTAGCGGTCGAGCTCGCTGAAGGCGACCGTCTCCGCACGGATGAACCCGCGCTCGAAGTCCGAGTGGATCGTGCCGGCGGCTTGCTGCGCGCGGGTGCCGCGGCGGATGGTCCAGGCGCGGGCCTCGTCCGGGCCGGTGGTGAGGAACGAGATCAGGTCGAGGGCGTGGTAGCAGGTGCGGATGAACCGGGGGCGGGCCGGCTCGGCGATGCCGTAGCCGTCGAGGAAGACCCTCTGCTCCGCCGGCTCCAGCCCGGCGATCTCCGCTTCCACTTGGGCGCAGAGCGAGATGGTCTCCAGCCCGCGCTCGGCCGCGGCGGCGCCCAGCGCGGCGGGCGGCGGCGCGGCCAGGTCGTCTTCGCCCACGTTCGCCAGGATCAGCGCCGGCTTTAGCGAGAGCAGGCTGAAGCCGCGGAGCAGTTTGGCCTCGTCTTCCTCCATCGCCAGCCCCGACAGCGGCTGCTCGGCCTCGAGCTGGATCTTGCAGCGCAACAGGAGGTCACGCTCGGGGATCAGCTCCTTCATGCCCTTCTTGAGGTCGCGGTCGATCCGCTCCAAGCGCTTCTCCACGGTGGCCAGATCGGCGAAGACCAGCTCGAGCATCACCTCGTCGAGCGCACCGACGGGATCCAACGGGGAGCCGTCGGCGTCAGTATCGCCAAAGCAGCGGATCACCACGGCGAGCATGTCGGCCTCGCCCAGGGCTGCGGTGAAACGATCGGCGTGGCGGCCCGTCAGCTCGGCGGCGCGCTGGGCGCGAGAACAGCTCGGCGAGCCGGTCGAGCCGGGCGTCCGGCACCTTGGCCACGCGGCGGTGGCCGGGGCCGGAGTCGCCCACGAGGGCGTGAAAGGCCGTGGTCTTGCCGCTCTGCGGCGGGCCGATAAGGTACACTTCCAGGGCGTGCTGGTCCACCGGGGACACCTCGTGAGCCAGATGATACCAGACGGACGGCGGAGAGTCGGCATGACGAGACGCGGGTGGGTCATCGGGCTGCTGCTGTGGTTGGCCTGGGCGGCGGGGGCGGCGAACGTGCGCGCCGTGCAGATCCAGGGCCTCAAACGGATCGGCGAAGCCCAGCTTCTCCGCAACCTGCCCATTCGCGTGGGCAAGGAGTTCGACCAGAAAGACGCCGACGCCGGCAGGGACTGGCTCATCGACCGCGGCCTGTTCCTCAAGGTGGACCTGCGGGTGGCGGCCGTGGGCGCGGTGGTGGACGTGTTCTACACCGTGGTCGAGAACCCGCCGGTCCGGACCGTGATGTTCAAGGGCAACACGCAGATCTCCGGCGCGGCGTTGCGCGCCGACCTGATCACCGTCCCCGGCGAGGTGCTCAACCGCCGCAACCTGTGGCACGACGCGGGGATCATCGGCGCCGAGTACGTGAAGATGGGGCTGCACGTCAGCGTCGAGACCAGCTTCGATCCACTTCCCACCAATCCGGACAAGCCGGTGGCTGTGACGTTCACGATCAGCGAGCTGAAGTTCCACGCCCTGCGCTGCGAGCCGGCGGGTTACGTGCGGCCGGACAAGCTGGCGGCGCTGGCAGTCCTCAAGCCGGGCGAGCTGCTGCGGGACGAGCGCGTGCTCGAACAGGGCCGGGCGCTCGACGCCTCGGGGCTGTTCGCCCGCTTGGGCGATGTCGACGTGAAGCCTGTCGGCGAGGGCGATGCGGCCGACCTGGTGTTCCCCGCCACGGAGTCGCCACGGCCGCTCCTGACCGCCGAGAACCTGCCCCTGGTCGACCTGGCCCGGCTCTGCCAGGTGGTCCGGCTCAACGCCGTGGCGTGGGAGGTGGACAACGCGGACCTGGAGCCCTGGTACCCGGCCGACACCTGCGTGGCGAAACTCACCGAATCGAGGGCCGCCCTCGCGGCGCACCCCGACGACGGCGAGGCGGCCTGGCAGACCGCGCTGTGGACCGCCCGCTCGGGCGCCGCGTCGCGGCCCGCGCTCGAGGCCGCCAAGGCCGTGCTCGACCGCGCCGTGGCCGCCGGCGGCACGCCGCGCGCACACCTTCGGCTGGGCGAAGTGCTCCATCTCCTGGGCGAGCGCGAGCAGGCGGATAAAGAGCTATCCGCCGCCGTCGCGGACCCGGCGCACAAGGTCGAGGCGCTCAAGGAGCTGTTGCTCGTCCGCAGCGCCACGGCGCGCAACCAGGAGGGGCTCGACGCGGTCCGCCGCGCGGTGGTCGACGGCGCCGACGCCTGCGCCGGTCTGCCCGACGACGCCGACCTCGAGCAACTCACCAGCGCCTTCCAGTTCTACTACGCGGCGCTCACGGTGTCGGGGCTTAACATCGGCGTGAAGCAGGTGCTGCGG
>JACPDV010000104.1 GCA_016183835.1 Armatimonadota bacterium | reverse complement strand
GCCTGCGCCGCGAGGGTGGCGGCGAGCTGCACCTGGGCCGGGGTGAACAGCCCGTCGCGCTGCCCGCTCAGGTTGAGCACGCCGATGATCTGCTGCTGGGCGCGGAGGGGGAGGCAGAGGCTGGCGCTCCGCTCGCCCGACGAGGAGCGCCGGTCCACCTGGCCGGGACCCAGGACCACCGCTTCGCCCGTGGCCGCCACTTGCCCGGCGATGCCCTCGCCAAGCCGGATCCGGGTGGATTCCACGACCTCCTGCGACAGCCCCTGGGCCACCACGATCTCGAGGTGCCGCTCCGGATCGGCCGCTTCGCCCAGGCACGGCTGGTCGGGATCGTAGGCCTCGTCGCCGCGCCCCGTCTGCAGGAGCATCAGCGAGCCGCGCTCGCAGTCGAGCAGGCGCAGCGCCTCGTCCACCACCAGTTGCAGCACCTGGTCGCGGTCGAGCGTGCCGGTCAGGACCCGGCTGATCTCGTTCAGGGAGCCGAGCTCGTCCAGTCGCTGCGACACGTCGTCGTAGAGCCGGGCGTTGTGGATGGCCAGCGCCGCCTGCCGGCCGAGGGTGATAAGCAGCTCGAGGTCGTGCTCGCTGAAGTTGCCGCCGTCCACCCGGTCGCTGACGTTGAGCACGCCGATCACGTTGCCCTGCACCGCCAGCGGCACGCACAGCGCCGCGGCCAGGTCGGCGCCGGCCTTCTGGCTGCCCGCGGCCTTGACGCCGCCCGCCAGGTTGCGCGGCCGCCCGGTCAGCGCGACCTCGCCGGCGATCCCGGTGCCCAGCGGCACGCGCGTCCCGGCCACCACTTCGTCGCTGAGCCCGTGCGCCACGGCGATGCCAAGCGTCTGGTCGGCCTCGTCGATGAGCATCACCGAGCCCTGCCGCGCGCGGAGGATCCCCGTCGCCTGGCCGAGCACCTCTCTCAGCGTGTCGTGCACGTCGAGCCGCTCGTTGATGGCCAGCGAGACCTGCTGCAGCGCGCGCAGCTCGGCGGCCTGGCGCTGCTGCTCCTCGTAGGCGCGGGCGTTGTTGATGGCCACCGCGCTCTGGGCCGCGAAGAGCAGCGCCAGACGGAGGTCGTCGTCGTCGAATTCGTCGGCTTCGAGGCGGTCGGCGACGTTGAGCACGCCGATCACGGCGCCGCCCACCTGGAGCGGCACGCAGAGCGCCTCGGCGACGTCCACGGTGCGGCCCTCGCGCTCGCGGGTGCCCTTGGCCAGCCGCCGCGGCTCGCCGCTCAGGGCCACGGCGCCGGCGATCCCTTCGCCCAGCGGCACGCGGGTGGCGGCGATCACCTCGGGCGCCAGACCGTGCGCCACAGCGATGGTGAGCACCTGCTCTTCGGCGTCCACGAGCAGGATGGACCCCTTGTGCGCCGCGAGCAGGGCGCACGCCCGCTCGAGAATCATCGCCAGGACTTCGTCGAGATCGAGCGAGGCGTTGACCGCCAGGGCCACTTCCTGCAGTGTTGCCAGCCGGGATGCCTCATCGTGGGCCATCACGTCCTCCGGGCTCGCGGACATTCCGGCGCCGCCCCCGCCATCCGTGTGGTGACGGCAGGATCAGGGTAACGTCGGCGTTGAGCGGGCGGTAACCAGCCTGGGTCGGCGGCTAGTCGTCGAGGCGCAGGGCATCGCGAAACTCGCGGGTGGCCTCCCTGAGCTGCCGGGAGATGCGGGCCACCATCCGCGCCACCTCGGGCAGGCGCTCGCCGAAGAGGAGAACCGCGAGCACGGCGATCCACAGCATCTCGCTGGTGCCCACGCCGAAGATGTCCACTGCGGTCTCCCTCGCCGCGGCGAGTATAGCACCCGGGGTGGCGGCCCGGCAACCTTGACGACCCCTCCTCCAGGTGTTATGATGCCGAACAGCCCATCCGTGCAAGGCACGGATCGCGAGCCGGCCGTGGAGCGGCCGCGGGGCTGAGATTTTCGTTGCCACCTGGGACCTGCCCGACCAACGTCCTGCCCGCCCCACCGTGTCACGGTGTCCGCTGCGGGTCTTCCTGAGCGGCGTCGGATTACATGGCCACCAAGCAGCGCCAGCAGCGGCATCGAGGCTCCTCCGAGGGAGGCCGCTCGCCCTTCCAGCGGCGCATGAGCTGGAGCGAAGTCGAATCGGCGTTCGACCACCTCTTCGACGTCGGCCTCGAAGACGACGAGGCCCGCCGCCTCACCATCCGCTTCCAGCGCGCCCGCTCCCAGCTCCTGCCCATCTTCTCCAGCATGGTGGTCTCGCCGTTCGAGCGCGAGCGCGTCGTCGCCCTGGCCATGCTCGAGCGCATCGGCGGCCGCGCCACCGTCGACATGCTCGATGACATCCTGACCGACGTCGAAGTCCACGACGCCTACAAGCTCGACGTGCGGCAGCTCCGCACCAGTCTCGAAGACCCCGGCAAGAAGCGCCCCCGCCTGCGCCACGGCGAGGAGGGCGAGGAGGTGGAGGAAGCCGAGCCACCCGCGCAGGCGGTGCAGACCGCGCAGCCGGCGCCGCCCCGCGCCGAGCCGGGCGCCGAGGTCAGCCCGGCCGTTTTCGAAGGCACCGCCGACACCTTCCTGGCCGCCCTCAGCGCCGACACCCCGGGCGTCCTGACCACCTTCGCCGGGCTCACCGAGCGCAAACGGCTGTCGTTCATCGACCGGCTCGGCCGGCTGCGCGATCCGCTCCTCCTGGGCTTCCTCCTGCCCCTCCTCGGCGGCAACGAGTGGGCGCTCGTGCAGAGCGTGCTCACCACCCTCGGCAACCTCGGGCTCCCCGAGGCGATCCCGGCGGTGGAGCAGTTGGCCGGCAATGCGCAGCGCAAGCGCGTCCAGATGCGCGCTCAGCGCGTGCTCGAGCAGCTCCGCCGCAGCACCGGGGAGGAGCCGCCGGCGGAGGCGCCCGCCGAGCCGG
>JACPDV010000716.1 GCA_016183835.1 Armatimonadota bacterium | reverse complement strand
TGGTGCTGGCCCAGCCGGTCTGGCGCGACCTGCTGGCGGGATACACACTGCTGCTGGACGACTGCCTGGCGCCGGGCGACGAGGTGGTGATCAACAGCGCGCACACCGGCACTGTAACCCAGCTCTCGCTGCGCGGCGTGCGGCTGAAGGTGGGCGAGACCGAGCACGTGTGGATCCGCAACGGCGAGGTGCGCAGCGTGGCGAGCCATGTGGAGCCGGCATCCCCAGCGGAGGAGCGGCCATGAGCGACGCGCTGTGCCCGGTTCAGATCCGCGGCGTCGGGCTGGACAAGCTGGACTACGATTTCGTGTTGCTGGAGGACGAGCAGGGACGGCTGCTGCCGGTGTGGATCGGGCGCTGCGAGGCGTTCTCGATCCAGATGCGGCTGCAGCGCGACGATCTGCCGCCGCGGCCGATGACCCACGACCTGGTGTGCCAGAGCGTGGCCAAGCTGGGCGGCAGCATCACCCGCGTGCTGATCGACGATCTGTGGCAGAGCACGTATTACGCGAAGATCTGCGTCGCGCCACCGAACGGGGAAGAGTTCCAGGTGGATTGCCGGCCCAGCGACGCGCTGGCGGTGGCGATCCGCGCCGGCGTGCCGGTGCTGGTCCGCGACGACGTTTTGGAGGAGGGTAAGGTGCCCGCATCGCTTCCCGACGAGCCCGGCTCCGAAGAGGATGAGGCACACTGACTCCGGCCGTGTTGGGGCCGGGACACAGACTAGCGAATGGAGAAGCGGTCCGATGTCTGAAGAAGGTCTCTACCCGCCGCCTGAGGGGTTCAGCGCGCGGGCGCACGTCAAGAGCATGGCGGAATACCAGCAGGTTTTCGACCAATCGATCCAGGATCCCGACGGCTACTGGGGCGAGCAGGCCGAGCAGTTCGTGGACTGGATGCGCAAGCCCACGGTGGTGGTGGACCGCAGCAACCACCCGTTCTACCGCTGGTTCACCGACGGCACCCTGAACGTCTCCTACAACTGCCTCGACCGGCACCTGGCCGAACGGGGCGACAGGGTGGCGATCCTGTTCGAGGGCGAGCCGGGCGACGTGCGCCCGATCACCTACCGGCAGCTTCACGACGAGGTCTGCCGGTTTGCGAACGTGCTGAAGTCGCTGGGCGTCACCAAGGGCGACCGCGTCGCGCTCTACATGCCGATGATCCCCGAGCTGCCGGTGGCCATGCTGGCCTGCGCCCGGCTGGGCGCCATCCACAGCATTGTCTTCGGCGGGTTCTCGGCCGAGGCGCTCCACCAGCGCGTCGACGACGCCCAGGCCAAGCTGATCGTCACCGCCGACGGCGGCTGGCGGCGCGGCAAGGTGGTGCCGCTCAAGGCCGCGGTGGACGAGTTCATCGACGCCTGCCCCTGTGTCGAGAAGGTCGTGGTGGTCAAGCGCTGCGGCAACAACGTCGCGTGGAACGACGCGCGCGACCTGTGGTACGACGACGTCATGGCGACGGCCTCGGCCGACTGCCCGCCGGTCGAGCTGGAGGCGGAGCACCCGCTCTTCATCCTCTACACCTCGGGCACCACGGGCAAGCCCAAGGGCGTCCAGCACAGCACGGGCGGCTATCTGGTGGGCGTCGCCGCGACCCACAAGCTGGTCTTCGACATCCGCGACGAGGACGTCTACTGGTGCACCGCCGACATCGGCTGGGTCACCGGCCACAGCTACATCGTCTACGGCCCGCTGTGCAACGGCGCCACCTCGTTCATGTACGAGGGCGCGCCCGACACGCCCAACTGGTCGCGCTTCTGGGACATCATCGAGCGGCACAAGGTCTCGATCTTCTACACCGCGCCGACCGCCATCCGCGCCTTCATGAAGCAGGGCGAGGCGCCTGTCCGGGCGCACAGTCTGAGCAGCCTGCGGCTGCTCGGCACGGTCGGTGAGCCGATCAACCCGGCGGCTTGGGACTGGTACCACCTGGTCATCGGCGGCGAGCGCTGCCCCATCGTCGACACCTGGTGGCAGACCGAGACGGGGATGATCATGATCACCCCGCTTCCGGGCGCCACGCCCACCGTGCCCGGCTCGGCCACGCGGCCGTTCTTCGGCATCGATGCGGTGATCGTCGACGAAGACGGCAACGAGGTCGGCCTCGGGGAGAGCGGCCTGCTGGTGCTCCGGCAGCCCTGGCCGGCGATGCTGCGCACCATCTACGGCGATCCCGACCGCTACGTGGAGACCTACTGGCGGCGCTGGCAGGGCCGGTACTACTTCGCCGGCGACGGCGCGCGCTACGACGAGCACGGCTACGTGTGGGTCACCGGGCGCGTGGACGACGTGCTCAACGTCAGCGGACACCGCATGGGCACGGCCGAGGTCGAGAGCGCGCTGGTCTCGCACCCGTCCGTGGCCGAGGCCGCCGTGGTGGGCTTCCCGCACGAGATCAAGGGCGAAGGCATCGCCGCCTTCGTCAGCCTCAACGCGGGCGTGGATCCCACCGACGAGCTCAAGGGCGCCCTGCGCGGCCACGTCCGCAAGCAGATCGGCGCCATCGCCGCGCCGGACCAGATCCGGTTCACCAACTCCTTGCCCAAGACGCGGAGCGGCAAGATCATGCGGCGGCTTCTGCGCGACATCGCGGGCGGCAAAGAGACCACCGGCGACACCAGCACGCTGGAAGACTTCTCCGTGCTGGCGTCGCTCAAGGACGAAGAGTAAGCCCTTCTCCTTACACGCCGGACGCCGCGCGGGAACCTCCCGGTCGGCGTCCGGCGTTCACTCTTTGGGTGGACCGCTGGCGGGCTGGTGCGGGCCGTTTCCGGGCTCGTGCGTTTATTTGGGTGTGCGTTTACCCTCGCCTCAACACTCGAATCTATAGTAGGACCAGCGGGCGGCGGAGAGCCGTCCGCAGGACCCAACCCCCCTGCGCGACCGAGGGTGTGGCAAACCACATCCCCGGACTGGGCCGAGATGAGGCAGCGCGATGCTCCCGTCTCGGCCCGTCTGGTTTGGGACGGTCCAGGGAGTGATTGGAATCTCGGGAGCCCCCTCCCCTGCGAAGCGGGGGAGGGACGGGGTGGGGGTCTCGGGCCGGTTCGCGGCAGCCGGAGGACCCCCCCCTCCCGCCTCCCCCCGCTTCGCAGGGGGAGGCGCGGACAAGACTCCCGGCGCCGCCAACCACGCCCACGGTCCGTGCGCCGTTGACCCACCCCCGACCCCAGTGGTAGACTCTCCGCGATGGCACCCGTCGACCGCCCCCGGCGCGGCCTCTTCGTCACCCTCGAAGGCCTCGACGGCGTGGGCAAGACCACCCAGCTCGAGCTGCTCGCCGCCTGGCTATCCGGCCTGGGGCACGACCTCCTGATCACCCAGGAGCCCGCCGGCACGCCGCTCGGCGAGACAGTCGACCGCCTCGTCAAGACCGCCGGCGCCGCCGCGCCCACGCCGCGCGCCGAGGCGCTCCTCTTCCTCGCCGCTCGCGCGCAGCACGTCGAGGAGGTGCTCCGCCCCGCTCTCGCCGCCGGGCGCACTGTGCTCTGCTCGCGCTTCTCCCATTCCACCCTGGCCTACCAATGCGGCGGGCTGGGGCTCGACGAGCCCGCCGTCCGCGCCGCCGATGCCTTCGCCCGCGACGGGCTGCGGCCCGACGTGGTCTTGCTGTTCGACCTCCCGCGCGACCAGGCCGCCGCCCGGGTGAGCGCCGCCGACCGCATCGAGGCTCGCGATGGCGGGTTCCACGAGCGGGTGCGCGCAGCGTTCCTGCGGCTGGCCGAGGAGGACGCCGGCGTCCGGCTCGTGTCCGCCGCGGGCGGGCCGGAACGGGTGCACCAGGCGGTGCGGGAGGCGCTGGCGCCGTGGCTGTGAGCGGGCCGCTGTGGTCACAGGTCGTCGGTCACGAGCCGGTGCTCCGCCGTCTCGAGGCGGATGTCGCCCACGGCCGGGTGGCGCAGGCGTATCTCTTCGCCGGGCCCGCCGGCACGGGCAAGACGCTGGTCGCGCTGGGGCTGGCGCAGCGGCTCAACTGCAGCGGCGCGAGCCCGCCCTGCGGGGTCTGCGAGGGCTGCATCCAGGCGGCGAGGCGGGCGCCCATGGTGGTGCAGGTGCTGGCGCCCGAGGAGCAGGCGGGCAACAGCGCCTACCGGGCTCGGCTCCACCGGGTGGAGACGGTGCGGGCGCTGCAGGCGGACGTCGCCTTGCGGCCATTCCGCAAGGGCTACAGAGTCTATGTGATCCGCTCGGCGGAGATGCTGCGCGAGGAGGCGGCGAACACGCTGCTCAAGACCCTCGAGGAGCCGCCGGCGGACACGGTGCTGGTGCTCACCGCCGAGCAGCCGGCGGCGCTGCTCTCCACCGTCCTCTCCCGGCTGCGGCGGCTCGACTTCGGGAGCGTGGCGGCGCCGCTGGTGGAGGCCTGGCTGCGCGACGCGCACGGCGTGGCCGAGACCACCGCGGCGGTGGCCGCGGCGGTGGCGGCGGGGCGGCCGGGGAAGGCGCTGCGGCTGGCCACCGACCCGGCGGCGTGGGCGCGGCGGAGCGAGGTGTTGGACCGGATTGCGCGGATCGGCGAGACGCCGCGCGCCGCGGCGCTGGCGGTGGCCGCGCTGTGGCTGGGCGGCGAAACCGAAGAGTCCGGGAAGATGCCGGACGAGGGCGGCGAACCGCCCATCGAGCTGGCCCTGGACGCGCTGGAGTGGTGGTATCGCGACGCGCTGATGCTGCGGGCCGGCGCCGGCGAGGGGGCGGTGGTGAACCGCGACCGGGCCGCGGCGGTGGCCGAGTTCGCCCAATGCTGGGAGCCCGGCGAGCTGCGCGCCTGCGTGGCGGCGCTGCAGACGGCGCGGCGCTGCCTGCTGCGGAACGCCAACGCGAGCCTGGTGGTTGAAGTGCTGTGGCGCAAGCTGGCGCGCGGCGGCCGGCCGGCGGGGACGGCGGCGGTGGATCGACAGGTTGTTGGGTAGTAAGGAGAATGTCGGCATGTCGGAACATGTGTCTCAGGTGAGCGACGCGGAGTTCGAGACGGACGTGCTGCAGTCGAGCGTGCCGGTGCTGGTGGACTTCTGGGCGAGCTGGTGCGGGCCGTGCCGCATGATCGCACCCATCGTGGCAGAGGTGGCCGAGGCGCTGGCGGGCCAGATCAAGGTCGCCAAGGTGAACGTGGACGAGTGCCCCGAGGTCGCCAAGAACTACGGCATCCGGAGCATCCCCACCCTGATGTGGTTCAAGGGCGGGCAGGTGGTGGAGACGATCGTCGGGGTGCAGGACGCGGACGCGTTGACCGCGGTGTGCAAGCGCGTGATCGGGTGAGCCGGGGCGGGCGTGTGCCATGAGCCCATTCGGCCTCGGAGTCACCGGGCTGGGTCTGGCGGCCTTCTTGGCGGGCCTGCTGCTGGCCGCCTGGCGCGGGCAGGACCCGGACGGGCGATGGCGGACGTCGGCCTGGCGCTACGGCGGGCTGGCGGCGATAGGTCTGGCGCTGCTGCTGGTCGGCCTGTGGCTGGCCGGCGCGCCGGCGACAGGTCAGCACTACCCGCCCTAGCGCGGGTGCGGAGGTGTGGGATGCGAGCATCGACAACGGCCCGGCGGAGCTTCCGGGCGCTCTGCCTCTTGGCGTTCGCCACGGGCGCGTACGCCGACGCGGTGGCCGAGCTGCAGGACACGGTCGCCAACGTGGCGGACAAGGTGCGCCCGTGCGTGGTCAGCATCGTCACACGCCAGGAGCTGGCGCGCCCGCCGGTGGCGATGCCGGCGCCCCCCAACCAGCGCGGGCCGCAGTTCGGTGAGGCGCGCGGCTCCGGCATGCTGTTCCGCGAGACCGACCAGTACTACTACATCCTGACCAACGCCCACGTGGTGCGCGGTGCCCCCGACGGGAAAGTGAAGGTCAAGCTGGTGGCCGAGCGCAGCGAGCGCGACGGCACCGTGATCGGCACGCCCGACCGGCGCAACGACACTGCCGTGGTGCGCATCGACCGGGTCGACGGCGAGCACCTGCCGATGATTGCCTTCGGCAACGTCAAGGACCTCCGTGTGGGGCAGTTCGTGCTGGCCATCGGCAGCCCGTTCGACTTCGAGTCGTCGGTCACCCTGGGCATCGTCAGCAGCCTGAACCGTGAGCTGCGCGAGCCGGAGGACCCGCGTGAGGGCGCGCGCCAGCCGGAGACCTATCGCGGGCTGATCCAGGCCGACGCGGCCATCAACCCGGGCAACAGCGGCGGGCCGCTGGTCAACCTCAAGGGCGAGGTGATCGGCATCACCTTCGCCATCTTTTCGCCGGGCGCGGCGGGCAACGTGGGGATCGGCTTCGCCATCCCCATCGACCGGGCGCAGCGCTCGCTCGAGGACCTGATCCAAAAGGGCCACGTGGTGCGGGGCTACATGGGCGTGCAGATCCTGGACCTGTCTGAGAAGGCCAGGCGCGAGCAGGTGAGCGTCGACGAGGTCCGGAAGCACTTCGGCGTGGACACCGGAGTGCTGGTCGCGAGCGTGGCCGACGGCACTCCGGCGAAGCAGGCCGGGCTGCAGCAGGGCGACGTGATCGTGGCGGTGAACGGCGAGGCCGTCGACACTTCCGGCGACCTGCAGGACAAGGTCAGCGTGATCGCGCCGGGCACCGAAATCGCCCTCTCCGTGTACCGCGATGGCCAGAAGATGGAGGTGCACCTGACCCTCGGCGAGCTGCCGGTGGCGCCGGTGCCCGATGGCGCGGCACCGCCCGAGGCGCCCAAGCCGCGCGCGAACCCGCTGGGCATCAAGGTCGAGAAGCTCACCGCTGAGAAGGCCAAGGAGCTGGGGCTCGAGCCGGCCGGCCTGCTGGTCACCGCCGCCGAAGAGGGCGGCGTGGGTGCCGCGAACGGCTTGGTGCCACGCACCGTGATCCTGGCCGGACGGCGGACGGGGCAGGAGCGCGTGGTGCTCGACTCGGTGGCCGATTTCGAGGCGCTGATCGACGCCGCGTCGGCTCAGGGCGACCTTGTGTCACTGTGGCTGTCGGTGGCCGCCGACGGCAAGACTCGGGTGCCGGTGCACATCTTCTTCCGCGTGCCGAAAGCGGGCGAGGGCGGCGAATGAGTCGAGCGGCCGTCGCGCTGCTCCTGCTCGTGCCGGCGGTGGCGGTGGCCGGCGACGCGTGGACCGTGGCCACCGAGACCCGGCCCGAGAAGCTGGTGGTCGGCGAGAAGTTCGAGGTCTGGCTGGCGGTGCTCGCCGAGGTGCCCGCCGAGCCGGAGGTGGAGGTGCAGGAGCCGCTCTGGGGTCCCGGGCTGGTGGCCACCAGCGCCTCCTACCAGAGCGCCGACCAGCAGTCAGGGCGCTACCGCTACAGCAAGTGCTGGCAGTTCGTGGCCGATGCGGCGGGCAGCCTGTCCATCCCGCCCATCCGGGTGGTGCTGCACCGGCGCGACAACGGCACCGCCGAGACCAAGGTCACGGAGGCGCTGACGAAGTCCGTGGCTCCGGCCGAGGAGGCCGACCGGCGCCGGCCCAGGGCGGCGGGCGGGGAGCACCGTGAGCCGCCGCCGCGGACCACGCCGGCACAGCGCGGCGTGATGGCGGCGCTGCTCGGCCTGGCGGGTCTCACGGCGCTGCTGGCGGGCGTGCTCCGGAGGCCGCGGCCGGTGCCGCCGGAGCCCACGGCCGAGACGCGCTGCGCCGCGGCGCTCGACGGGCTCCGAGCCCCGGGCGCGCCCGGCGAGGTGGAGGCCTTCTACGCGGCGCTGGCCGGCGTGCTCCGCGGGTATGTGGTGGCGCGCTGCGGCCTGGCGGTCGAGGCGCCCACCACGCGCGAGGCCGCCGCCGCGCTGCGGGCGGGTGGGTGTGCCGAGGCGCTCGGCGCCGCGGTGGTGCAGGCGCTGGAGACCGCCGACCGGGTCCGTTTCGCGCGCGACGCCTCGTCGCCGGCGGAGGCCGCCGCGCTCCTCGGGGCGCTGCGCGAGACGCTGGCCGGCGGGGGAGGACGTTAGTATCGTGGAACAACCGGGCATCGCCGAGGTCGCCCGCGAGGCGAACGAGCGGGGGCGCATCTTCCAGGCCGTGGCCGACGAAGTGGGCCGCGCCGTGGTGGGCCAGCGCTACCTCGTCCGCCGCCTCCTCACCGCGCTCCTGGCCGACGGCCACATCCTCCTCGAAGGCGTCCCCGGGCTCGCCAAGACGCTCTCGGTGTCGACCCTGGCGCAGACCGTGGGCGGGCTCTTCCAGCGCATCCAGTTCACCCCCGATCTGCTCCCCGCCGACATCATCGGCACCGAGATCTACGACCCGCGCACCGGCGAGTTCCGCATCAAGCAGGGCCCCATCTTCGCCAATCTGATCCTCGCCGACGAGATCAACCGCGCCCCGGCCAAGGTGCAGTCGGCGCTGCTCGAGGCGATGCAGGAGCGGCAGCTCACCATCGGGCCGAGCACCTTCCGGCTCCCCGAGCCGTTCCTCGTCCTCGCCACGCAAAACCCCATCGAGCAGGAGGGCACCTACCCGCTCCCCGAGGCCCAGGTGGACCGCTTCATGCTCAAGGTGCTGGTCGGCTATCCCTCGCGCGAGGAGGAGCTGGAGATCATCAACCGCACCACCACCGGCCGGCCGCCCACGGTGCGCACGGTGGTGCAGGTCCGCGACATCCTCCACGCGCGCGAGACCGTCCACAAGATCTACGTCGACGAGAAGCTGAAGAAGTACATCGTCGACATCGTCTTCGCCACCCGCGAGCCGAAGGCCTACGGGCTCGACCTGGCGCGCTGGATCGAGTACGGCGCCTCGCCGCGGGCGAGCATCTACCTGACCCTGGCGAGCAAGGCCCAGGCGTTCCTCGAGGGCCGCGGGCATGTGCTCCCGGACGACGTGAAGGCGGTGGCCATGGACGTGCTCCGGCACCGGGTGATGATCAGTTACGAGGCCGAGGCGGAGGAAGTCACCTCGGAGTCGCTGGTGACCCAGATCCTCAGCCGCCTGCAGGTGCCCTGATGCCCGGCGAAGAGCTGTTCCGGCAGATCCGCCGGATCGAGATCACCACCCGCCGGCTCGTGCAGCAGCTCTTCGCCGGCGGGTACCACAGTGTCTTCAAGGGGCGGGGCATCGAGTTCGCGCAGGTCCGCGAGTATGTCCCCGGCGACGACGTCCGGATGATCGACTGGAACGCCACCGCGCGGCTCAACAAGCCGTTCGTCAAGCTCTTCACCGAGGAGCGCGAGCTGACCGTGATGCTCCTCGTGGATGTCAGCGCGTCGATGGAGTTCGGCACCACCGGCAGGCTGAAGCGTCAGCTCGCCGTGGAGCTGTGCGCCACGCTGGCCTTCTCGGCCATCAGCAACAACGACCAGGTCGGGCTGATCCTGTTCACCGACCGGGTCGAGAAGCTGATCCCGCCGAAGAAGGGCCGGCGGCACATTCTGCGGTTGATCCGCGAGCTGCTGAGCCACCGGGCGGAGGGTCGCGACACCAACCTGGCCGTCGCGCTGAACACGGCGATGCGGGTGATGCGCCGCTCGGGGACCATCTTCCTGGTCAGCGATTTCGGCGGCTGGCCGCCGGCCACCGGGCCGCACCCCTACGAGAAGCCGCTGATCGTCGCCGGCAAGCGGCACGACACCATTGCGGTGACGATCTGCGATCGGCACGAGGTGCCCGGGAGCGGCGAGAGCACGCTGCCCAAGGGCGGTCTGTACCAGATCGAGGATCCCGAGACGGGCGACGTGCGGCTGGTGGACCTGAGCCACGCGGCGACGCGGTCGGCGCTGCTGGGCCGCCTGGCGCGGAGCGCCGAGCTGCGGCGGCAGGCGCTGCGGAAAGCGGAAGTGGAGGAGATCCGGATCCTGACCGGGGAGTCGTACGTGGAGCCGCTGGTGATGTTCTTCCGCCGGCGCGAGCAGCGGCTGGGGCGGGGAGTCTGAGATGCCTCACGGCGCGGCGCCACCCACTCCGGCCCCCTCTCCTTGCCAAGGAGAGGGCTGGGGTGAGGTCCATGCGGCGGCGTGCGCTGCGGGCCGGACTGGACCTCCCCCTGCCCCCTCCTTGGCAAGGAGGGGGTGGCCGCTCCGGGCGTTGGCCGGCCTGCTGCTGCTGGCGGCTGCCGCGCTCGCCCAATCCACCCCCGACGTCACCGTCAGCGCCGAGGTGAAGCCGGAGGACTGCTCCGTCGGCGACACCGTCGCCTACCTGGTCACCGTCACCGCCCGCGACAGCGTCGCGCGCAAACTGGAGGCCACTCCGCCGGCGTTCAGCGGGCTGGAGACGTTGGCCGATCCCGCCACGCGGCAGACCGACCAGACCGGGCAGGTCGTCTTCCAGTGGAGCTTCTCCCTCCGCGCCCGCACTGCCGGGACGCTCACCATCCCGCCCTTCACCGTCAGTTGGCGCGCGCCGGGCGGCCGGCAGCCCCGGCAGGCCGCGTCGAACCCGGTCACCGTGCGCGTGCGGCCCGGCGGCGACGAGCACGACATCCGCCCGCCCAAGGCCCTGGTCGACGTGCCCGACGTGCTGCGGCCTTACCGGCTGCTGCTCTGGTTCCTCGGCGCCTCGGCGCTCCTGGCACTCTTCGCCGTGGGGCTCGGCTGGTCCGCGCGCGTCGCCGCGCGCCGGCCGCTGCCCGCCCCGGAGCCGCCGCCGCCGTGCCACGACATCGCGCTGCGCCGGCTCCTCGAGCTCGAGGCCGAGGGGCTGATCGAGCAGGGCCGCGTCGACGCCTACCATATCCGCCTGTCGCGCATCGTCCGCGACTACCTGGCCGAGCGCTACGGCTTCAACGCCGTGGAGTCCACCACCAGCGAGATCGCCCGGCGGCTCTACGACGACGGCGTCGCGTCCGAGCTGGTGGCGCTCTGCCGCGAGGTGCTCTACGGCTGCGACCTCGAGAAGTTCGCCGCGCACCGGCCCACGGCGCCCGAGATGACCGCCCTGCTCGGCCGCGCGCGGCAGCTCGTCACGCGCACCGCGGCCTCGGCCCACGGAGGGAGCCGCTGATGAATCTCGGCTGGCTGGCTCCCGGACTCAGGCTCGCCTCGCCCTGGGCGCTGGTGCTGCTCGCGGCGCTCCCGTTCTGGCTGATCGCCGTGCGCCGGCGGCAGCGCGGCGGGGGCGGCCTGCGATTCCCCCACGCCGGGCAGCTCTACGGCCTGCCGCGGAGCTGGCGGGTGCGCACCGCGCCGCTCGGCGACGTGCTCAGGCTGACCGTGCTGATCAGCCTCTGCGTGGCGCTCGCCCGGCCGCAGATGGGCTTCCAGCGCGACAAGGTGAAGCAGAAGGGCGTGGACATCCTGCTCGCGCTGGACGTGAGCGGCAGCATGCGCGCCGAGGACGTGGGCACGAACCGCCTCGAGGCTGCCAAACAGACCATCCTCAACTTCCTCACCCGCCTCGACACCGATCGCGTGGGGCTGGTAGTGTTCGCCGGCCGCAGTTTCACCCAGTGCCCGCTGACCACCGACTACGGCATGATCGCCCAACTCCTCGACGAGTGCCACATCGGCATGGTGCCCTTCGACGGCACCGCCATCGGCGACGCGCTGGCCAACTGCCTCTATCGCTTCCAGAGCGACGCCGAGCGGCGGGAGGGGAAGAGCCTCAAGGCGAGCGGCCGCAGCCGGGTGGTGATCCTGCTCACCGACGGCTTCAACAACACCGGCCGGGTGCAGCCCGGCGACGCCGCGGTGATGGCGAAGGTGAAGGGCGTCCGCGTGCACGCCGTGGGGCTGGGCACCCTCGAGGGCGCGCCCGTGCCCGTGACCCAGTTCGGGCAGCGCGCCTATCTGCAGAACGAGGACGGCACGCTGCTGATCGCCAGCCTCGACGAGCGCAGCCTGCGGACCATCGCCGACATCACCGGCGGGCAGTACTTCCGCGCCACCGACGCCGCGGCGCTGGACCGCATCTACCAGAAGATCGCCACCATGGAGAAGCACGACATCGAGATCGAGCATGTGGTGGACCACGAGGAGCGGTTCCTGGCGCCGCTCCTGACCGCGCTGCTCCTGCTGACAGCCGAGCTGCTCCTGCGGGCGACGGTGTGGAGGGTGGTGCTGTGAAGAGCTTTCTCTGCAGTCACCGGGGCTGGCTGAGCCTCCTGCCGCTGCTGATCGCCGTGGCCGTGGTGCTCCATCACCGGACCACGGCCTTCGCCCGGCCGATGGGGCTGTTGGGCCTCCTGCTGATGAGCCCGGTGGTCGTGCTCCTGGCGCTGGACGCCCGGCGGCGGCTGGAGGAGCGCCATCGCTTCGCCGACCCGGCGTTGCTGGCGCGGATGGGCGAGCCGCGGCTGCAGGATGTGATGGCGCAGCGGGCGCTCCTGGCGGCGTGCGGGCTGGTGCTGCTGCTCTTCGCGGCGGCGCGGCCGAAGGGCGGGCTGGCGGCCAGCGCCGTCGCCGGGACCGGCAGCGACGTGATGCTCTGCCTCGACGTGAGCAACTCCATGCGCGTGGCGGACATGTCCGGGGTGAGCCGGCTCGACGCGGCGAAACAGCTCCTCCGCCGGTTCGTGGCGGCCGACCCGGGCGACCGGATCGGGGTAGTGGCGTTCGCCGGCGTGGCGCACGTGATGTGCCCCTTCACCCTCGACCGGGGAACCCTGGGCACGTTCCTCGACGATCTCGACCCAGGGAGCGTCGCCAAGCAGGGCACGCGCATCGGGGGCGCCCTTCGCGCGGCGGTGGGGCGGTTCGACCCGCACAGCGTCGCGGGGCGGGCGGTCCTCCTGCTCACCGACGGCGAGGACCACGGCTCCGACCCGCTCGGCGCGGCCCGCGAGGCGCGCGAGCGCGGGGTGGTGGTCCACACCATCGGCCTGGGCACCGAGCATGGCGGGCAGGTGGTGATGGGCACCAGCCTGCTGGACCAGCCCATCGTCAAGCGGTTCCACGGCACCGAGGTGGTCAGCCGGCTCGACGAGCCCACGCTGCAGGAGGTAGCGCGGCTCACGGGGGGCCAGTACTACCGCGCCGGGAGCGCCAACCGGCTGGAGGCGATCCTGGCGGAGATCGCCCGGCTCAACAAGACCAGCGTGAGGGGACGCAAGATGGAGGTGCGCGAGGAGCTGTTCGGATGGTACCTGTGGCCGGCGCTGCTGCTCCTGCTGTGGGAGCCGCTGGTGCGGCTGCGCCGGGGCGGCCGGAGGAGAACTTGATGCGCCGCGCCCTCAGTCCGACACCCCCTCTCGTCTCGACACCCCCTCCTTGCCAAGGAGGGGCTCCCGTTCGGACACCCCCTCCTGGCCAAGGAGGGGCTCCCGTTCCGACACCCCCTCCTTGCCAAGGAGGGGGCAGGGGGAGGTCCATAGCAGCGGAGCGCCGCTCACCAGTTGTGAGGACAGCCGGGACCTCCCCCTGCCCCCGTCCTGGCAAGGAGGGGGTGCAAGTGTCCACGGCACTCTTGTGGATGCTCCTGGCCCTCTCCCTCGCCGGCTGGCGCTGGCCCGGCGAGGTGAACCGAATCTGCCGCCACGCCCGCGAGCTGGACGCCCGGGGCAAGCCGGCCGAGGCCGCCAAGCTGCTCGAAGACGCCTACGCCGCCGAACCCGGGTCGGCCGAGATCGCCTACAACCTGGGCACCTGCCGGCTCGAGCAGGGCGACCACGCCCAGGCCGTGGACGCCTTCAGCCGCGCCCTCGAGGCCGCCCGCGACGATCCGCTCCGCGAGCGCATCCACTACAACCGCGGCAACGCCTTCTTCCGGCTCGACCAGGTCAAGGAGGCCGCCGCCGAATACCAGCGGGCGCTCCAGATCGACCCCCACGACGCCGACGCGAAGCACAACCTTCAGGTCTGCCTGGAGCGGCTCAACCCGCCGGCCGGTGCGGGCGGTGGCGGCGGCGGCAAGCAGCCCTCGGCGGGCGGCGCGGGCGGCGCGTCGGGGGGCGGCGGCTCGCCGGGGCCGGAGCAGGCGCCCGCCGGCATGACCGAAGCCGAAGTGGACCGCACTCTCAAGAGCCTGGAGGACGACGAGAAGCTGTTCCGCGCCTACCTCCGCTCGCCCGAGGAGAGCCGCGATTGGAGAGCCCGCCTCGACGGGCAGCTCGACAGCGGCACCGAACAGGACTGGTAGCCCGTGCCGGACCCGTTGCGTGAGGCTGTCGAGCGCCTGGCTCCCTTCCTGGAGCAGACCCTTCTGCTCGCCGCCGATGCCGACGCCGAGCGCCAGACCGCCCGCCTCGAACGGCTCCGCAAGCTCTTCGACAGCCGCCTCCGCCACCTCGATACCCTCTCACGCCCGCCGCTCGTGGTCGTCATCGGCGGCACCAACGTGGGCAAATCCACCATCGCCAACCTGCTCCTCGGCCGCCCGCTGGGCCTCCCCTGTCCCACCGCTGTGGGCACCAAGGCCGTGGGCCTGGCCGTGCCAACCGCCGACGCCGCGGCCTTCCGCGACGCCGCCTTCCTCCCCTGGTTCGACAAGCGCGCGTGGACCGCGCCCGAGCCGCTCAACGAGCCCTTCGACGGCGACCGGCCGCGGCTCTTCCTCCAGGCCGTGGACGGCGGCCCGCGTGTCGCCCTGGCCGACACCCCGGACATCGACGCCACCCTCGAGCGCAACCACCGCACCACCGAAGACGTCTTCCTCCTCGCCGACGCCGTAGTCTATGTCACCACGCCCACCAAGTACGCCGACGAGGCCTGCGTCGAGTACCTCGCCCGCGCCGCGCGCTACGGCAAGGCGGTGTGGGTGGTGTTCAACCGCGGCGAGCGCGACAGCGCCGGCTTGCGCGACCTGGTGGACAACCTGCTCCCGGCCGAAGGTCTGCCCCGCGACACGCCCGTGCTGGCGGTGCCCTTCCGGCCCGGGATCGAGACCGCCGACGGTCCCTGGCGCGGGGAGCTGGCGGCGGTGCTCCCCGACCTGGCGGCGCGCGGGCCGGCCATTGTCCATCGCGCGGCGGTGGGCACGGCGGCCGGGTTGGCCGCGGAGTACGGCGGGCTGCTCGACCACCTGGCGGGTGAGGCGGCGGCCGTGGAGGCCTGGCTCCACCGCGCCCGGCAGGCGGCGGCTCGTGAGGGCGAGCGCTATGCCCACCGCATGCCGCCGCTGCCGCGCGACGTGCTCGACGACGCGGTCCTGACCGTCCTCAAGGAGCTGCGCGTGCCGGTGGTGGACTGGGTCTACGAGAAGCTCGGGGCGATCCTGGCGCCGGTCCGCCGCGCCGCCCGGCAGGCCGTGGCCGCGGTGCAGC
>JACPDV010000715.1 GCA_016183835.1 Armatimonadota bacterium | reverse complement strand
TGGAGCCTTTCCACGCCGGCCTAGAGGGTGCGGAGCGCGCGGGCCGGCTCGGGCCCGCGGCCGTCCTGCCTGTCGTCGCCCTGCGGCGAGACGTAGAACGTCTGCGCGGCCAGCAGCGGGGCGCAGAGCAGGAGCAGGGCGGCGAGTAGGGCGTGTACGTTCAAGGTCCGTCTCCGTGACCGGCCCGTCAGGCGCGCCGGTCGTCCACGTCGGTCTCCAGCCCCTCGAACCGGTTCTTATCCACCGTCACGTCCGCCACCTCCGGCTCGATCCGCACACCGATCCGCTGTGCGCCGCCGCCGCTGTCGCGGAAGCGGTTGCCGCGGACCACGGTGCCCTCGATGCGGTCGCGCAGCCACAGGCCGATCCCCTCGCCCGCGGCGCCGTTGTCCTCGAGGGTGTTGTCGAGGAGCTGGTTGCGGTGCGGCAGCCGGGCCGCCGGCTCCTCCGCGCGGTAGTACACGCCCACCTGCGCGTTCCTCCGGATGGTGTTCCCGGCGATGCGGTTGTCGGTGTCGCGGTGGCCGATGCTGATGCCGTAGTCGCGGTTGTCCTCCAGCAGGTTCCCCTCGGCGATGCCGTGCTTCACGCCCCAGCAGAAAAACAGTCCCTGGCCGTTGTGGTGGCAGTGGTTCTCGAGGATCACCGGCCGCTGCGAGCCGCTGCCGGGGTGGAGGCCGAGGTTGACGTTGTCGTGCACGTGGCAGCCGAGTACGTGGACGTCGTTGGCCACCTGCCAACTGATCCCGTCCCCGTGGCAGTCGTGGGCGGTGACGCCGGTGAGGTGGGCGCGCTCGACGTACTGGAGGAAGATGCACCCGGCGTGGTTGCCGTCCAGCAGGCTGTTCTGAGCACGGTTGCCGTCGAGCCGCAGGTCGGCCACCTCCAGGTCGGTGGTGGCTTCGCCCCAGAGCAGAGGGAAGAGGGTGGAGGCGGTGGCCTCGTGCGTCAGCGCCCAGTAGTTCTTGTTGAGGCCCTCATCGAGGTACAGGCGGTGGCCGTCGATGGCGACGACGGTGCGCTTGGTGCGGTGCAGCCCGGCCGGGCCGCCGTGCGGGTCCTGGCCCTGCAGCACGATCCCGTCGCCCACCTGGAAGCCGGCCGGGTCCGCGACGCTGACCCAGTCGTCGTACCAGTCGCTGTCGTCGTCGAGCGGGCTGGTCACCTCGGCGGCCTTGACCAGGTGGGTGTCGTCGCCGACGCCCTCCAGCCGCACGCTGCTGCGGAGGCGGACGGCGTTGCGGAGGGTGTAAGTGCCGGCCAGCAGTCGCACGGTGCCGCCGCCGAGCGCGGCGACGTGGTCGAGGGCGGCCTGGATGGCGCGCTGGCTGAAGCCGGGCAGGTCGGCGGACTCGGGTCCGACGGTGAGGAGGAGCTGGCGGGTGGTGTGCATCGGCCAGCGGTTCGTTCGCGGCGGCGCCGCTCCTCCCGCGCGCAGGATCCCACGCGCGCCAAGCCAAACCGCCTGTCGGAGCCCCGCCCATGCCCGCCCACCCCAACCTCCTCCTCTGCATCATGGACGACCAGCGCGCCGACACCATCCACGCGCTGGGCAACGCGCGCATCGCCACGCCCACGCTCGACCGCCTCGCCGCCGCCGGCTGCTTCCTCCGGCCCTACACCACCGTCCCCGTCTGCACCCCCGCCCGCGGCGAGGTGCTCACCGGCCGCAACGCCTTCCGCAACGGTTGCCGCTGGTTCGGCGAGCCGCTCCTCGCCGACATCACCCTCCTCCCGCAGCATCTCGCCGCCGCCGGCTACCACACCTGCCACATCGGCAAGTGGCACAACGACGGCCACCCGCGCGACAGAGGCTACCACGAGACCCACCGCGTCTTCCACAACGACCAGGTCGGCGGGCACACCGGCCACAGCATGACCTTCCGCGAAGACGGCGGGCTCGTCACCGGCCACAGCACCGAGCTGTTCTGCGACCGCGCCGTCGAGTTCATGCAGCGCGCGCCGACCGACCGGCCGTGGTTGTGCTACCTGGCGCTGCACTCGCCCCACGACCCGCGCACCGCGCCGGAGCCGTGGGCCTCGCTCTACCGCGACGACCCGCCGCCGCTCCCGGCCAGCTACCTGCCCGAGCATCCCTTCGACAACGGCGACATGATGATCCGCGACGAGCGCCTCGCCGGCTTCCCGCGCGGGCAGGACGAAATCCGCGGGCACCTGGCCGACTACTATGCCATGATCACCCACCACGACCACCACCTCGGCCGCGTGCTCGACGTGCTGGAGCGGCGGGGGATTCGCGACGACACGCTGGTGGTCTTCACCTCCGACCACGGCCTGGCGGTGGGCAGCCACGGGCTGATGGGCAAGGAGAACCTCTACGAGCACTCGGCGCGCGTGCCGCTGATCCTCTCCGGACCGGGCGTGCCGGCGGGCAAGCGGCTCGACGACTGCCTCTGCGGCCACTACGACCTGATGCCCACGCTCTGCGAGCTGCTGGGGCTGGATCCGCCGGCGACCTGCGAGGGAGTCGGCTACGCGAACGTCCTCCGCGGCGAGCAGCCGACAGTGCGACAGACCGTCTGCGCGGGCTACCGTGACACGATGCGGATGGCGCGGGACGGGCGGTTCAAGCTGCTCTGGTACCCGCACCTGGACCGGACGCAGCTCTTCGACCTGGCGGCGGACCCGGAGGAGACGAACGACCTCTGCACTTCGTGGCGGCGGTGGCCGGAGACGCGCACGTGCCCGCCGGTGTGGACGGCCGCGGGCGGCCGGCCGGTACCGGATCCGGAGGATGGCAGTCAGCCCTGGGTGCCGCACCTGAACCCGCGCTACGAGCCTGCGGTGGCGTCGGAGGAGGTGGATGCGGTGGTGGCGCGGCTGCGGGGGGTGCTGGCGGAGGGGCAGGGGGAGATGGGGGATGGGGTGGGCTGAGGGCGCCT
>JACPDV010000103.1 GCA_016183835.1 Armatimonadota bacterium | reverse complement strand
GCGTCGGGCGAGCCGGAGTGGCCCCACTGATTGTTGCTGTAGGCCATCGCCCCGGCCCCGTGCGACGCCTCGTGCACCAGCAGGTGCGCCCCCGCGGCCAGCTCTGACAGCTCCGTGTTGTAGGCGGTGTCGCCGCTGAAGGCGAGCACGGCGCCGCTCTCCCGGTCCTCGAACCGGTAGCACACGCCCTGCACCGTGTGGATCGACGCGCAGGTGCTGACCGCCAGCCGCGGCGTGTCGAACGTCCCGCCGGGCTGGAGCGGGTGGAGCTCGAGCAGCGGCAGGTGGCCGAAGCGCACGGACTGGAGGAAGTCGCAGGCGAGGGCGATCACCAGCTCGAGATCCTCGGCCGGGCCGACGATGTGAAGGGGTTTGGCGGCGGGCTGGTCGCGGAGCTTCATCCAGCGCCAGAAGAGGACTCCCGGGAGCCCGAGGTAATGGTCGTGGTGGAGGTGAGTGAAGAAGAGATACTCCAGATCGACGGCGGTGAGGCCATGGTCCTGAAGGCGGAGCGCGGCGTTCCAGCCGGTGTCGATCAGGGTAGTACGATTGAGGAGGTAGGAGGCGGTCTCGTCGCCGGGGGCGGGGGTGACGCTGTCGGTGCCGAGGAAGGTGAGGGTGGTGGCGGGCATCGCGGGCTCCGGGGGGTGCGGATTCGGGGAGTGGGGACGTTGTCCTTGGTGAGGACAGGAGGCGGGCGGGCATGGTGGATCGGAACCGCGTTACGGCCGTGTGCATCGACCGCGCGCGGCGGGCGGGCCTGGTTCGGCACCTATGGGAGTGCGCCTTGGTGCTGCTCTCCGGCGTTGGGCTGAGCCTGCTCTGGCCCGGAGACGAGTTCTGGATGGTGCCCTCGGTCCTGGCCTTCCTGTGGATGCTCAACAAGCCGGCTGCCGACCTGCGTCGTGCGCGCCCGTACCGGGTGACGGCCACCGCGTCAGGCCTCCTGCTCCGCTTCTACCTGTTCAGCCCGCAGCAGTTGGTGCCGTGGAGTCACGTTCGAGGTGTGAGCAACAGCGACGACGGGACCGCCGTTCACCTCGACGAGGGCACCATCGTGCTCGGGCCTGAAGCCACGAATGCAGTGCGACTGGGCCATGCCGTGGCGGCCTACCTCACCACCGCCGACGCCGATGCGACCATCCCGGCCGCGACGGACGACGAGACCTTCTCCGCACTCATCAGCGCCGACGGTGCAGGGGTCCCGGAGGCCCGGGTCGAACCGGGTCCGCTGGCCGGCGCGGCGTGGGTGGCCGCCCTGAGCGGCGTCGCTGCGGCCGTGGTTGCGGGCACCAGCGGGACTCCTCAGGGCGCCTCGGGGCTATTGCTGACACTGGCCATCGGCATCCCGGTAGTCCTGGCGTCGTTTGTGGAGAGCGCCTCGATGACCATCCGTGTGGAGCCCGGTGGCCTGGTCATTCGTCGTCGGCGTGACCGCACAGCGATCCCCTGGGCGGACGTGCGGTCGGTCTCCGACCCAACCGCCGGGAGAGTGGTACGTACCGTGCAGGGCGATGTGGCCCTGCCTGGTTCGCCGGACGGCTTGCGCGTGCTCACGGTGGTTCGCCGTGTCCTCGCCGCCCGCGACGCCGGACAGGTCCTCCCCCGCCTCGGCTTCGTCGGCGACGCGGCGATCTCGCCGGTGCGCGAGGGCGAGGAACGGGCGGAGCGGGGGATCAGCCTGTCCGCCGACACAAGGGACGACACGCCATGAAGCGCCCGAGGCGGACCTGGCGGATCCACGAGCCACTCGGGCGCCGAGGGCGGTGGCGGTACTGGGCGTGGCTCGCCCTCGCCGGCACCCTCGGGTGGCTGCTGCTCCAGCGCTGGCTACATCGCGACTTGGGTTGGAGCGATCTGCTCTTCTCGCTCTTCAACGGCTGCCTCTGGGCCTACCCGTTCTCCCTCCCCTTGGAGTTCCTCGGCCGCCCGTTCGCCCGCGCCACTCCCGACGGGTTGGTCGTGCGCGACGCGTCCAACGGGTGGCGGACGGTGCCCTGGTCGGCCATCCGCGAGGTGGACTGGTGCGGCTCGCTCTGCCGCATTCACCACGATGGCGGTGTGATCGAGGTGCCGGAGAACGTCTACCACGCTGGGGAGTTGGCCGCGGTCGCCGCGCGGCGAATGGTGGGGGCGTCGCCAGCCGTCGCGGTCGGGCAGCCCGACCTGTCGCTGGAGGCGGTCGAGGAGCTGCTGCAATGTGGCGCGGGAGGGGCGGTGGAGTGGCGAGGAACGGACATCCGGCCGGTGCTCGGCTTCGCGCTCGCCCTCCCGATCGTGCTGCTCACGGCGTTCGGCCTGATCTCGCGGCACGCGTGGCCTCCAGCAATCGTCGCCGCAGCAGCCTGCATCGGCGCGGTTCCACTCATGCGGAAGCAGCGGCCGATCCATCTTCGCGCCGACGGCGACGGGCTGACGGACCTGACAGCAGCGCCGATCCGGCACGCGTGGGCGGACGTGGTGGAGCTGCGGTGGGACACCGTCGCCACCAAGCCGGCAACCCATTCGTGGCGCCTCAGGACGTCGCGAGGCGACGTCTGGATCGAGGCGGACGAGCGTTCCGCGCACGTCGTCGCCGCGTTGCAGCGCGTCCTTGCCGCCCGTGACGCGTCCGGAGTGAGGCCCCGGATGGGCGGGGTCGGCGACGCGGCGATCTCGCCGGTGCGGGAAGGCGAGCAGCGGGCGGAGCGGGGGATCAGCCGGAGCGAGGGGGACGTCAGATGAGCGAGTTGGCAGCAGACAGGGACGAGTTGCACGTCGTCGTGGACAGCCGCGAAGGCGCCCGGACGATTGGGCTGCGCCTGCTCGTGCGGTCTGTCATGTTCACCGCGGTCTCTGTCGCTGTGGCCTGCCTGCCGCTCTGGGCCTGGCCCGACTGGTTGCGCTTCGGCATCGCCGGACTCGTGGCCTGTTACGTGGTGGAGACCCTCGCAGCACGGCGGTGGCCGAGTTGGGGCTGCCTCGTACTGGACGATGGCATCCGCCTGGGGCGCGGCAGGACGGTCCACCACCTGCCGTGGTCGCGCATCCGGTCGGTCGAGGAGCGGACTGACAGGGTCGTGATCCACCTCGTCGACGGAGAGGTCGAGCTGGACACGGGCAACGCGGATGTCTTCAGCATCGCTCGCCGAGTGGCGATGGCAATCGGGCAGTCGGACGCCGTGGCCGAGGGCCGCGGCTCCCTCGATGAAGCGGAAGTGGCACGTCTGATCGCCCGAGGCGGCCGGCCGTCGGTCGAGGCTCCGCTTCCGGAGGTGCTCTCGCCGGCCGTGGGATGGATCGCGGTCGGCGCGATGGTCTTCGCGGCGGCGATGGCGGTCTCGGCCGAGGAACCGGCGATGGTCCCCGTGGCCATCGCGGCAGGTGTCGTCCTGTACGTGGCCTCACGGTGGATCGGCAAGGGCGGGGTCGGTCATCCGTACGCGGTGCGGGTCGAACCGGCCGGCGTGGTGGTGCGGCGGCGGCGGGCCGTTGATGCGCTGTACGCGTGGCACGACATCCACAGCGTCGGGGACCTCGGCCAGGAGTGGCGGCTGCGGACCTACCACGGCGACCTGAAGTTCGACAGGGTGCGGACCGGAGAGGTGCTGGCGGCGATCCGGCGGGTGCTGGACGTGCGCGATGCCGGCCACGCGCTGCCCCGCCTTGGCCTGGTCGGCGACGCGGCGATCTCGCCAGTGCGGGCGGGCGACGAGCGGGCGGAGCGGGGGATCAGCCGGAGTGACGGTCCGTGCCGTTGGTGTTCCACTCGGTGACCCGGGTGGGGCTGGTCGATGTGCTGGTGCTCGCGCCTGGCATGCTCGTCGCCATGTACCTTGTACCCTTTGGCGGGGTCCGTGCGCGGCGCTCGGGCCTGCGGAAGTACGGACCGACCCAGCATCGATACACGGAGGTTGATTGGGCCGACATCGAAGACGTCGAGGTGGGCGAGTTCGGGGCGCGGATCCACCATGCCGGCGGCACGATGGACATCCCGGCCCACACCGACCGGTTTGCGCTGCTGATGCGGCTGATCGCGGAGCAAACCGGCAAAGGCCCTGGCGTCGCCGCACCGGCGCTGAGTGAGGACGACGGCTCTGGGCTGCTGGGCGCGGCCGCCGGCGAGACGGTGCGGAGCTGGCGCCTGAGCAGCGCTGGTCTCGAGGTGTGCGGTGGCGCGATGCTGCTTGCATCGTTGGTGGTCTTCATGTGGGGCCAGAGCATGGCTCGACACGCGTCCGGGCACGCGGCCAGACTGCATGCTCTGGCCGTCTTCGGAGCCGGCTTCGTTGGATTGCTGTTGAGCCTGGTACCCATCGGCCGCGCGGAACGGTGGCTGAAGGCCATCTCTGTGCGCGCGGAGCCGGCCGGACTGGTGGTCAGGCGGCCGTTCGGCCGAGAGACGATCCCCTGGGTTGCCGTGCGCGAGTGCGAGCCGACGGAGGGCGGCTTCGAGATCCACTTGCTGGGCGGGTTGCTGCGGGTGCCGGATTCGCCGGCCGGCAGGCGGCTCGAGGCGGCGGTGCAGCGCGTGCTGGCGGCGCGGGAGCAGGGGCAGATGCTGCCCCGCCTCGGCTTCGTCGGCGACGCGGCGATCTCGCCGGTGCGCGAGGGCGAGGAGCGGGCGGAGCGGGGCTTGAGCCGGACGGAGGAGGGGTGACCCGATGGCCGACGAGGGCGAGAGCTTCCCCAGCTGGGCGCAGCTCGCGCGCCTGCGGCAGGCCCACCGCTACCGCGCCGTGTGCGTCGCGCTCCTGGCCGTGACCGCCGCCGCCTACCTGCTCCCCGCGCTGTACGGCTACCTGCGCTGGGTCGAGGCCGTCCGCGCGCTCGCGGCGGTCGCGTTCGGACTGGGCTGGCTGTCCGCCCGGTTCACCCGCGCCATGCGCCGCGCGCCGCATTGGCGCGCCGTCGTCACCGGCACCGGGCTGGTCGTCCACGACGCCGGCGGCGGCGTGCTGAGCCTCTCCTGGAGCGACATCACCGCCGTCGAGGTCCACCGCGCGACGATCACGGTGCACCACGCCGGCGGCAGCCTGGCGATCCCTCCCGACCTGCCGAACGGCTTGCTGCTGGCCCGGCGGATCGCCGCCCACCTGCAGCACGACCACGACGCGGCCACCGATGGCGGGATGCCGGCCGAGGAGGTGGCGGAGCTGTTGGAGCCCGGCTGGCGTGGGTATCTGGAGCATAGCTGTACCGCCGCCGAGGTGACGTCGGGCACCGGCCTGGGGATGTTGGCGCTCGGCGGCATCGTGCTGTCAGCCGGGCTGGCCGCCGCGGCCGACCACCTGCCGTTCGTGGTGGCCTTCGCCGCCGCCTTCTGCATGACCGGCCTCGCCTGGCTCTACGAGGCGGTGACCCACCCGGGGCCGCGCCGGTTCAGGGTCGACGGCGCTTCGCTGGTGGCGGAGTACACCGGGCGGCGCGTGGTGGTGTCGTGGCCGGAGCTGGTCGAGGTGCAGCGCGTGCCGCTGGGGTGGCTGCTGAGGACGGCGCACGGCGACATCCCGGTCTACCACGGTGCGGGCGCCGCGGCCTTCGTGGAGCGGCTGGAGCGGGTGCTGCAGGTGCGGGCGGAGCGGGGCGGGCGGGTGCGGCTGACGACGGCGGACGACCGGTCGATCTCGCGGGTGCGCGACGGCGAGGAGCGGGCGGAGCGGGGGATCAGCCGGAGTGGCCGCGAGGATTGACATCATGATGCGATGATGTCATGATGCTGTCATGACGACGACGCCCTGGAGATCGCCAGGGCACAGGCGCGGGCGAGAGGCGTGTCCATCGGCCGCGTGGTCTCGGACTGCGTCCGGCGGAGCAGAGAGCTGCCGTTGCGCTATCACATGCGGAATGGGCTGCCCGTGCTCGACCTTCCGCCCGACGCTCCGCCCATCACCATGGAGGAAGTCAAGCGGCTCGACGAGGAGTCGTGGTGAGCCTGGCGCTCCCCGATGTGAATGTGCTGGTGGCGCTCCATTGGCCCAACCACCCGCACCACGAGCTCGCCCAGGAGTGGTTCGGTGACCACGGCTCCGCCGCCTGGGCGACCTGCCCGATCACCCAGCTCGGCTTCGTCCGGGTAGGCTCCAACCCATCGCTCTCCCCGGGGTTCCTGCGCACCACGAACGCCTGGCGCTGGCTCAAGGACATCGCCGCCCACCCCGGCCACGTCTTCTGGCCGGACGACCTCGACCCCCGAGCGTGCCCCGGCGCCTTCTCGCGTGTGGTCGGCCACAAACAGTTCACCGACGCCTACCTGCTCGCCCTCGCCCGCCACCACGGCGGCTGCCTGGTCACCTTCGACCGTGGCCTGCGCAGTCTGGCCGAGCCCGGCGATGAGCCCGCCACCCTCCTGATCCTCGAAGCCTGAGCCGGAGATCTCAACACGAGAGGACACCAGAGCCACAGAGTCCGGGTCCAAACCGATTCCCCCTCTGTGCCTCTGTGGTCTCTGTGTTGAGCATTCCGGTCTGCCAAGCGACGGATCACTCAGGGAAACACATCTGCTCGGGGAACTGCATCTGATAGACGGGGTCGGTGGCCAGGTAGAGCACATCCACCCGGCGAGCCAGCTCCTCCGCCGCCGCCAGCTCATGGCGGGAGATCAGCGCCAGGCGCGCGCCGGCTCCGGCACCATTGCCCACGACCTCGATCCGCTCGCTCGGCACGTCGGGCAGGAGGCCGATGCGCTTCGCGCTCTCTACCCGCAGGTAGCTGCCGAACCCGCCCGCCAGGTAGACATGGGCGATGTCGTCGGGCGTCACCCCGGCGCGCGCGAGGAGCGACTCGATGCTGGCGCGAATGCTCGCCTTGGCCAACTGCACCTCGCGCACGTCCTTCCCGGTCAGCGTCAGCTCTTCGCCGGTGGCCGACTCCTCCGCCGTCACCAGGCGGAAGGAGCGCGCGTTGCCCTGCCCCTTCAGATAGCCCTGGAAGATCGCCGGCACGTCCTCATCGTCCACGTAGCGCCCGGTGAACTCGATCACCCCCGCGTCGAGCAGCGACGCCACCGCGTCGAACAACCCCGTGCCGCACAGCCCGCGCGGCGCCTGGCCCGCGATCACGCCGAGGTCGAGGCCGTACCAGTGCCCGTCGTGGAACAGGACCATCTCGCCGTTGGTGCCGATGTCCACCGCCAGACAGGTCTCGTCGGGATCGGGCATCGCCGCGAGGAGCACACCCACCGTGTCGGAGCCGAGGAAGCCGGCGATATTGGGCAGGATCGTGACGGCGGCGTCGGGCGTGGAGCGGAGGCCCAGATCCTGCCCGTCGGCGGTGACCGAGAGGTGGGTGATGGGCGCGAACGGCGCGATCCCCAGCCCGCGCGGGTTGATGCGCAGGAAGAGGTGGGTCATCGTGGCGTTGCCGACGATGGTGCCGCGGGCGAGCCGGGACGGCTGCACGCCCAGCTCCTCACAGGCTTGCCGCACGAGCTGATCGATGCAGCGGCGGATCTCGAGGTTGAGCATCCGCAGGCCGTCCTCGTCGGCGCCGGCGAAGTGGATGCGGGAGATCACGTCGTCGCCGTAGGCCACCTGTGGGTTGAGCATGGCGGCGTGGGCCAGCTCGGCGCCGGTGCTCAGGTCGAGCACGTAGCAGACCACCGTGGTGGTGCCGATGTCGACGGCGAAGCCGAGCGGCGCGGCGCCGTCGAGGCCGGGCTCGACGCGGATGCAGCGGCCATCGACCACAGTGAGCGCCAGAGCGCCGGTGCCGTCGCGGAGGGCGTCGGGCATCTGCCGGAGTGCCGCCAGGCTCGGCGCGACGAGGCGGCCGATCGCGTCCTGCACCCGCCGCCAGTCGTCGCGCTCGTCGCCCAGGGGCGCCTTGCCCACCACGGCCACGAGCTTCTCCACGCCGCTGTCCACAACCGTGGCGCGAGCCTTGCCGCCGACCATGATCTGGTTCGCCCGCGAGCGCACCCCGTCGCTGAGCATGACGGTCAGGTCGTCGCGCACCTCCAACCTGCAGGCCAGGCGCGTGCCGCGCTCCAGCTCGAGCGGCGTGAGCCACCGGCGCTCTTCGAGCGTGGGCGCGGGCTCGCCGCGGATCACCTCGCACTTGCACTTGCCGCACAGGCCGAGCCCGCCGCAGGGCAGCTCGAGCGGGAGTCCGGCGGTCGTCGCGGCGCGGGTCAGCGGCGTCCCGTCGCTCACCTCCAGGTCGATATCGTCGGGCTCGAATCTCACGGTATGCATGGTGGCGAGTTCCTGCGATCTGGACGTAGCGGTCTGGATTGTGCCAGGAGAAGCCGTTTTTGTCACCTGGGGAACGGTGATTCGGCCAACGCTTTCGCGGCGGCGACCCAGCCGTCCGGCGCGGCGGTGAAAGCCTGCAGGCGGAGCGTGCAGTCGAGCACGAATCCGGCGGGCAGCGCGCCGGGCCCGCGTAGGTGCAGGTACTGCTTGTGGTAGCGGTCCAGATCCCAGATGCGCGTGCCCAGCCCGCCGGCGGCGGCGCGGTAGACCTCGGGGTAGCTCGTCACCACGCCGAGCCGCGCGGTCTCGTCGTACAGCGCCGACCAGCGCACGTCGGTGTTGATGTCAAAGTCCTGGTTGCTCTCGAGCTTGCCACCCAGCTCCTTCCCGTCGGCGTCCGCGGCGGCCCACAGGGTGAAGCTCGGCTGCCAACAGTGCATGAAGGCGTAGAGGAGCTTCAGCGGCTGCTCGGCGACGGCCTCCACGCGGTGATGCTCAAAGACGGCCTCCGGCGTGATCGTGATCTCAGCCACGTGGACGAGCTGATCGATCCGCGAGTGCTTGACCAGCCGGAACTGGCGACCCTCGTGCAGCCGCCCGGTCTCTGCGGGTAGCGTCCGGCCGTCCACCGACAACTCGACGCCCTCCACCTGCTCGCGCCCTCCTTCGGTGTGGCCCGTGCCGACGAACGACGACCCGTTGCCCTGCGTCTTGGGGATCCCCGTGGCGATCACCAGGCCGTGGAAGCCGTGTTCGTGTGACAGCGTGCGGCCGCGGTAGTCGAGGTGATGGATGGTCCAGCAGCGCTCGGGGTCGAACCAGACGGTCCAGTCGCCCACCCGAGCGCCCAGGATCCCGGCAGGCACGGCCCCCTGTTCCGGCGCGGCCGGTTGCGGTGCGGCGGGTTCCGGCGGCCAGGTCCCGGCGGCCAGCTTCTCGGCCTCCAGCGCCCAGCCGTCGGGCTCGGAGGCGAATGCGCGCAGGCAGCAGGTCTGGTCGATGGCGGTGCCCTTCTCGAGCGTGCTCTTGGCGGCCACCGCATAGTACTGCTTGTGATACACCGGGGTCTGCCAGTTGACCAGCCCGCGCGCGCCCGGCCGGCGCTCCACCGGCCGCGGGTGGCACGTGAGCACACCCAGCTTGGCGACGGGATCGTACACGGCGTACCAGCGCGCATCGCCGGCCACGGCCTCGGCCGCCCGACCATCGAAGTGCCCGTCGCGCCGGTCCTCCGCCGAGGACCCCGCGGCCCAAGTGCTGAACCGCAGCTCCCAGTTGTGCATGAAGAGGTAGAGGTTGTCGGGCGTGGTGGTGCGGAGCGCGCGGAGCCGCACGTGCTCGACCACCCTGTCGCCGGTCACGATGACGGTGAACGTCTGCTCGAGGTCGGCGAGCCGCGATTCCCGCGTGACCACCAGCTCCGCACCCTCGTACCGCCGGCCCGCCCGGAGGAAGGTCTCCTTGCCGTCCACCGAGAGGCCGACCGAGACCTTCTGCTCGCGCCCGCCGCCGGTCAGGCTGCCGCCGATCCAGGAGTTGGGCAGATTCGGGTCAACCGGCGTGCCCGTCTCCACGGCGGTGCCGTTGGCGCCGGCGGAGTTGACCACCAGGGCGCCACGGTAGTCGATGTGGTGGATGGACCAGGCGTGGTCGGCGGCGAAGGTGACGGCCCAGTCGCGCGACGCGACGGTGAACTCGCCGGCGTCCGGCGGCTCGACCGCCGCCACCGTCAGCATGGCGCAGAGGAGCGGCACCATTGGCGGTTCTCGCGTGGCGCCTGCGGCGCCGGCGGGCACAGCCCCTCCGCCGGGAGGATCGTCACGTGGCGTCCGGAACGACTGCCCCCGGAGGAACGGCATGGCCCGCTGGATGGTTCTGACGATGCTGGGCGCTGCGATGTTGCGCGCCGATCCGCGCGGCGCCGACCTGCTCGGCCGGCTGACCGCGCGCCAGCCGGTGAGCGTGGTCTGTTACGGGGACAGTGTGACCCAGGGGATGCACCTCGAGCAGCCCGGCACCGACGCCGTCCCCGCGCTGTTCAGCCGCATTATGACCGACAGCTACCCCGGTCTGCCACTCCAACTGACGGCGATCGGCATGCCCGGCGCCTCCACCTCCGCCGCGCTGGAGGACTTCGACGCCAAGGTGAAGCGCCATCAGCCGCACCTGGTGGTGCTCCAGTTCGGCGGCAACGATAAGGGCACCGGGCCGGGCACCGAGCGCGTGCAGGGCTACCGCGAAAACCTGCTCAAGCTGATCGACACGTGCCACGAAGCAGGCGCCGCCGTGATCGTCATGACCCCGCCGATGGCCGAGCCGGAGCGGGACATGCCCTTCCCGGTCGCCACGCGGGAGACGGCGGCGGTGGCGGGCGTGCCCTGCGCCGATGCGGACACCGCCCTCAAACGCCGCGAGTTCGACTACCGCGGGTTCTTCCCCTACTTCACCCACCCCGGCCAGCACGACCACGAGACCCTCGCGATCGAGCTCTATCGCGCCTTCCGCGAGCTGATCGGCCGCCCGCCGCAACTGCGCCTGGGGCTGCCCGACGTGGTCACCCGGGCCGCGCTCGGCTCGCTGGTGCAGGCGCCGGTGCAGGTGAGCTGGGGCGGCAACCAGGGGGTGAGCGTGACGCTCTACGCCGACGGCAGCCTGAGCCCCGAGCAGACCATCGAGCTGCCGCCGCACGGCAAGGCGAGCCTGGACGTGACCTTGGGCGTGCCGCACACCCTCTCCGGCGGGCGGTCGGACGAGTGGCCGCTGTGGCTCCACGCCGCGGCCGGCGAGGATCACGCCTTCGCCCTGGCCCGCGCCGCGCTCGTGCCGCGGGTCAACGTGCCCGCCGCGCGCACCGACGAAGCCCGGCTCCCGCTGGCCCGGCTGCGCGCGCCGTCGCTCACCCTCGGGCGCGGCACGTGGAGCGGCGACGCCGACCTGAGCGCCGAGGTGCGGGTGACCTACGACGCCCTGGCGGTGCATCTGGCGGTGGCGGTGACCGACGACCTGGTCCGCGCCGACGAAGGCCCGCCCTACGGCGACGGCGTGGAGCTGTACCTGGACCTGCGGCCGGACGGCGACCGGGGGAAGCCGTTCTTCGGCCGCCAATGCGCGTCGCTGTTCCTCGGCCTGACCGCCAAGGGCGCCGGCGCCAAGGTCAGCACGCCCAACGAGGACGACCCGCCCAAGGCGCTCCTGGAGCTGAAGCCCCGCTCGACGCTCAACGGCCACGGCTACGTGCTCGAGGTCGACCTCCCGCGGCGGCTGGGCGAGCTCTGCCTGGAAGACCGCACGGCGGCGGTGATGGTCAGGCTGACGGTGTTCTGAGGCCACGTCCTGCAGCTCCCCCCTCCTTGCCAAGGAGGGGGCAGGGGGAGGTCCCGTCAAGCCGATCGCCCATGGCATGGACCTCTCCCCAGCCCTCTCCTTGGCAAGGAGAGGGCGCCGGCGACTCCTGAGCAGGCTGTCTTGGACTCCCTATTCGTGCTATGATCCTCCCGGATCGTGTCACGAGCAGGAGCCCTCGGTTGCACATCCCGGACGGCTACCTCGGCCCGCAGACTTGCGCCGCCACCGCCGTGGCGATGCTGCCCTGCTGGTCCGTCGCCAGCTCGCGGATGAAACGCTCGCTGCGGCTCCGCGAAGTCCCGCTCCTCGCGCTCAGCGCCGCGTTCTGCTTCGTGATCATGATGTTCAACGTGCCCATCCCGGGCGGCACCACGGGGCATGCGGTGGGCGCGGTGTTGGTGGCGGTCCTGTTCGGGCCGTGGGCGGCGGTGATCGTGGTCTCGCTGGCGCTGGTGGTGCAGGCGCTGCTGTTCGCGGATGGCGGGATCGTCGCCGTCGGCGCCAACTGCCTGACCATGGCCGTGGTCATGCCGTTCGTCGGCTGGGGGGTCTACCACACCGTGGGCAGCGACCGGGCCGGCGGGCGGAGGCGCTGGCTGGCGGCGGCGGCCGGCGGTTGGGCCGGGCTGTGCGCCGCGGCGGTGGTGGCGGGTTTCCTGCTTGGGCTGCAGCCGCTCGTGGCGCACGATGCCGCCGGTGTGCCGCTCTACTGTCCCTTCGGCCTGCGCATCGCTGTGTCCACCATGGCGCTCGAGCACCTGCTGGCGTTCGGGCTGGTGGAGGCGCTGGTCACGGGGCTGGTGGTCGCCTGGCTGCAGCGCACGGCGCCGGAGCTGCTGGAACGTCGCACGGACGGCGCAGAGTCGGTCCACCGGGTGGTGCCCCGGCTGGCCGCGGGGCTGGGCGTGATGGTGCTCCTCTCGCCACTCGGGCTCTTCCTGCCCGCCTGGCTGCACGCCGGACCGGCGTGGGGCGAGTGGAGCGCGGCCGAGGTGCAGGAGAAGTTGGACCACGCCGCGCCGGCCGGGATGGTCAGCGCCGAGCAGCACGCCTGGCACGCGCCGCTGCCGGACTACGGCCTGCCGAGGCGGTCGGGCGCACCGCTCTGGCGGCAGAGCCTGCTCTACCTCCTGTGCGCCGGCACCGGCGGCGCGCTGCTGGCCGCCGTGGTGCTTCTGTCGCGGAAGCTGTTGGCGTCCGTAGGGTCCGCTACTGCGGACGCGTCGGCTGCGGGCACTGCCCAGCCGCGCCGGCAAGAGCGGACCCTACGCGGCGAGGACGAGTGAGCGGCTGGCAATCGAGGAGCCGGCGGATGCAGGTGCCGGAATGGATGCGGGAGCGCCGACGCCCTGACGCCGACGCAACTGCGCCCGGGTGTTCCCGGTCGCGCAGTCTGCTGCGGCAGTCCGCCGCGGGATTCGCGCGGGTCCTCGCCGAGCTGCTCGACAACGAGACCATCGCCGCCCGCGACGGCCTCCTCCAGCACATCGACGAACGGGCCAAGGTGCTCGGCCTGCTCGGCCTGGTGGTGGTGGCGACGATGGTCCACCGGCCGACGACGCTCCTGGCTGCCTGGCTGGCGGCGGTGGTCCTGGCGGCCCTCTCCCGGGTGCCGTTGCGGCGGCTGGCGGGCGCCTGGCTGATGGTGCCGCTGTTCTCGATGGCCATCGTCGCTCCGGCGCTGCTCAATGTCGTCTGCCCCGGGAAGCCGCTCCTCGTGCTGGGCCACCTGCCGAGCGGCGCGGCGCTGGCGGTGACCGACACCGGGCTGCTCGTGGCGGCGCGGTTCGTCCTGCGCACGGCGGTGTGTGTCACGCTGGTCCTGCTGCTCAGCGCCACGACCCGCGCCGACCGGCTCTTCCGGGGGCTACGGGCGCTGGGCGTGCCGGTGATCTTCGTCATGCTCCTGAGCATGATGGAGCGCTACCTGACCCTCTTCCTGCGCGCCGCCGAGGAGCTGCACCTGGCGCGGCTGAGCCGCACCGTCCGCGTCGGGCCGCTCCGCGACGAGCAGCAGTGGGCGGCCGGCGGGATCGCCGCGCTCCTCCGCCGCACCCACGAGTTGAGTCACGGCGTGTACCGAGCGATGCTCTCCCGCGGCTACCGAGGCGAGCCGCGCCTCCTCGACGAGCGGCGCTGACGTGGCGTTCGTGCTCGGCGCGGCGGCGCTCGGCTCGGCACTCCTGGGGCTTGGCCGATGAGCGACGGCACCGTCTTCGAGGTCGCCGGCCTCTCGTTCGCCTACCCCGGCCACGCGCCGAGCCTGGTGGAGGTGTCGTTCACGGTGGCGCCGGGCGAGCGGGTGGCGCTCCTGGGGGCGAACGGGAGCGGCAAGTCGACCCTGCTCTACCTGCTGGATGGGCTCTGCTTCGCGGGCAGCGGCACCGTGACGGCCTTCGGGCAGGCGCTTGGCGAAGCGGTGCTCGACCACCCGCCGTTCGGCCCGCGATTCCGCCGCGAGGTGGGGTTCCTCTTCCAGAACTCCGATGTCCAGCTCTTCTCGCCCACGGTGGAGGAGGAGTTGGCGTTCGGTCCGCTCCAGCTCGGCTGGACCACCGAGGAGGTGCGCGCGCGCATCGAAGACACGCTGGCGCTGCTGGAGCTGACGCACCTCCGCGACCGCCGGCCGCAGAGCCTGAGCGGCGGCGAGAAGAAGCGGGTGGCGCTGGCGTCGCTGCTGATCCTCAACCCGTCGGTGCTGCTGCTCGACGAGCCGACGAGCGGCCTGGACCCGCGCAGCCAGGGGCTCCTGGCGCGCGTTCGACCGCGCGCTCGTGCTGAGCGAGGAGCACCGGCTCGTGGCGGACCGGCCGCTGCCGGAGGTGCTGAACGACGTGCCCCTGCTCGAAGCGCACAACCTGGTGGATGCGCACCGGCACTATCACGACGGTGTGGCGCACACGCACGCGCACCCCGCCGTTCGCCCCGTCCGGTCCCCTCTCCCCCCGGGAGAGGGTTAGGGTGAGGGCCAGGAATCGCGGCGGCGAACCGGCCCGATTGGCACCCTCATCGGATTCCTGGCAGCGTGGCGTTGGTGGGGGCGAGCACCGGCGACCGGCAGGGACGGTGTTTTGGGGCACACCGTGTTCGCGTGCCCGCCCTCACCCCCGCCCTCTCCCGGCGGGAGAGGGGGCCGGAG
>JACPDV010000714.1 GCA_016183835.1 Armatimonadota bacterium | reverse complement strand
GGCGTCGCCCGGATCATCCTCCTCTGCGTGGTTGGCCACGGCGGCCAGGGAGCGGAGGTCGCCGAGCGCCCGGTCGAGCACACCCGAGACCTCGGCGGGAAGCTCGGGGAGGGCAGCGCAAGCGGCGGTCAGCTCCGGCCGGAGCCCGAACTTGCGCCACAGCTCGCCATCGAGCGTGGCGCGCCGCACGCCGCCCGCGACGCGGACCGCCGCCCACCAGCCGAACGCCGCCACCAGCAGCCCGGCGACGGCGGCGAGCCACGTCGCCCACCCCTGCCGCAGCGCCTGGCGAACCGTCTCGCAGGCGGCGAGGAAGGCGGTGGAGAGCCCGATCACTTCCGCCCAGCGACTGCGCGTGACCGCGTACTCGCGGCGGATGTTGGCGAGGGTGACGTTCACGCCGACTCGGATTCCGTGGCGGCCTCGGCGGGTGCGGCCTCGGCGTCGAGCAGCCGGTCGAACTGCTCCAGCTCGCCCTCTTCGCCGAACAGGTTCTCCACGCTCTCGGCCTCGTCGATGCTCTGGGCCAGGCGCCGCATGCTGGCGGCGAACTCGTTGAGCTGCCGCGTCATGGCCCGCTCGTCGCCGGTGCCCATCGCCGCGGCCATGGCCTCGGAGAAGTCGAGGAGCGCCCGCTCGAAAGCGTCGGCAAAGCTCTCGAGGAGCCGGTACTCGCGATCGACGCGGCTCTGTAGCGCGGCGAGCCGCTCGGGCCGGCGGAGGCTCTCGGCGCAGCGGTCGTAGAGCCGGCGCAGCTCGTCCACCCGGTGCACGCGCTGGAAGAACGCCTGCAGCCCCTCGCGCACCGAGCCGAGGTGCTCTTCCATCGACTCGGGGTAGTCGAACCACTCGTTGTGGCGCGCCAGCTCCTGCATCGTGGTGTAGACCGAGAGCACGGCGTCGACGTGCTCGTCGAGCGACCAGTCCACCTTGCTGAGCGCCTCGAGCTGCTCGAACAGCTCGGCGTCGATGCCCTGCTCCTCCCAGCGGAGGCGGACGCGGCGCTTCTGGAACAGGCCGCCGAGGGGCACCCAGAGGAAGGCGAAGTTGGCGAAGGAGATGATCCCCAGTACGGGGTTGCCCGTCATGCGGGCGAGGGCGAGGAGGACCAGCGCCAGTCCGGAGACGCCCAGCGCCGAGGCCAGGTCGCCCCGCCGGTCGGCCAGGTAGAGGCGGAGGTCTTCGAGGGTGATCCGCATCGACACATCCTCGCCCGGCTCCCGTGGCCCGGCGCCTTGTTGATCGTAACGACCGGCCCCGCCGGCGTCAACGACCGGCGCTCACGGAAGGTGAATAGCGGCTCCGGGAGTCTTGTCCGCTCCTCCCCCTGCGAAGCGCGGGGAGGCGGGAGGGGGGTCCTCCGGCTACCGCGAACCGGCTGTAGACCCCCACCCCGTCCCTCCCCCGCTTCGCAGGGGAGGGGGCTCCGAAGACATCAATCACTCTCCGCTCACGAGTCGGTTCCCGGGCCTTGTAGCGGTGTTACCCCGGAAAGCGGATCCACATGGGTGAGAGCCACACCAGTTCGCCGTCGGCCTGCTCGCCGCGGACGTAGTAGTAGCTCGTCTTCCCCGCCGGAGGCTGGTTGTCGCGCCACTCGAGCTCCACCTTGGCCTGGTTCGGCTCGGTGGTGTAGACCACCTCGTTGTCGCGCACGATGCTCACCTTGGCCATCGGCTGGCTGCCCTCGAAGCGCACTCGCAGGAGCGGCGGGCCATCGGCGTCGAAGGTCTCGCCCATCAGGTGGTCCTTGCCGCCGGCGCGGCAGCGGTAGTCGGCCAGGATGTTGTCGGTGGCGCCATACACCCGGCGCTGCTTCATGGCATCGAGGATCCCCTGCCGGCTGAGGTCGCTGACCCACACGTCGCAGTAGCTCATGTGCGTCGAGACATGATCGCTGGAGGACTGGAACCCGAGCCGGTAACCCTTGAGCAGCGCCCAGCTCACGAAGCCGTACGGCCGCCAGCCGCCGAGGGAGTCGCCCTCCTTGTTGGCGCGGGGCGCGTCGGGCCGTTCGTAGTTCTGCCGGTCGCCCTGGTAGATCTCGACGATCGGCTCGCGGACGGGATCGTGGTCGCGCCAGTCGGTGCCCATGTCGGTGGCCGAGGTGTGCGAGGCGCAGACGCCGTCCAGCGCGCCGAGGTAGGCGTAGAGCATCTGCGTGTCTCCGCTGTGCGGCCGCTCGGCGCTCATCGGCTCGGTGTCCATGGCCTTGCCCAGCCCGGTGCGGAGCCGCGCCAGCGTGCGCACGCCGCGCCGCGCGAAGACCACGTTGCGGTGCCCGTCCGGGTAGTTGGCGCTCCGCTCGTAGGTGTACATGGGCATGAAGTACGGCGGGTTCTGGAAGATGGAGGTGGTCTTCTGGGTCTCCCACCAGTACTGCTCGCGCCCGCTCCCGTTGTCGTGGTCGCCATTGCCGATCCAGTCGAGGTCAGCGGCGTCGAGGGCGTAGCGCCACATGTCGAGCAGTGTGCCGTCACCGCCGCCGTCGGGCGAGATCTCGGTGTGGCGGTGGAACTCGCCGCGCAGCAGGCGCAGCCCCTGCCCGTCCAGGTCGGGCCGGTAGCCGCGCATCCGGGCGATGTCGGCGGCCTCGGTGCCGGCTGCGGGCTGGGCCACGATGGGCCCGTCCACCGGCGTCAGCTCGGGCTCGGCCGGCGCGTCGGCGAGCTTCAGGTAGGCGTCGCTGAGGTCCTCGTTGGCCTGCCTGCCGCTGCGCGGCACCTCGAACTGGCGGTGGTCGGTCATCGACACGGCGAGCAGCCCGCCGCCGGTGGTGGGCAGGAAGGTGGGCCGGCTGTCGAGAATGGCGTCGCTCTGGTCGAGCAGCATCGCCGGGGACCAATGGTCCTTGGCGTAGGCCGCGGCGTAGGTGGACCAGACCGAGCCCACCGGCACGCGGCGCTGCGGGTCGCGATGGCGGACCGAGACCCAGACCCGCCCGGCGCCGTCCACGCCGACGCGCGGCAGAGCGAGCGGGGCCACGTTCTCCCGGCGCCGCGCCGCCTGCGGCATCACCTCCGAGAGGGCCTGCTTCGGCTCCAGCACGCGGGCGCCGTCCACCACGCGCACCGCCACGTTGCGCCCGCCGTAGAGCGAGCAGCCCTCCTTCTCCAGCGCGCCCCAGTCCTTGGCCCAGGCGGCCGGGCTGGTCTCGTAGGCCACCCACAGCCGCCCGGCCGGGTCGAAGGCGGCGCTGGCGTTCATCTCGGCGGTCGGCGCGCCGGCCACCGGCAGCGGGTCGCCCCACCGACCGCCGCGGCGGAACCGCGCGAGAACGTCGTAGTCGCCCTTCTGGTAGCTGTCCCACACCACCGCCACCACGCCGTCGGGCCCGGGGGCGACCGTGGGCGTCCATTCGTCGCGCGGCGAGTCGGCCAGCACCTCAGGCGGGCCGAAGCCCTGCGCCGTCTGCTCGCGCATCAGGATCCGCGAGTTCGGCCCGCGGAAGGCCATCCAGGCCAGCACGATCCGCCCCGCGGTGTCCGTGGCGGCGGCGGGGAACAGGTCGGCG
>JACPDV010000102.1 GCA_016183835.1 Armatimonadota bacterium | reverse complement strand
CGGTCGAGAGGTTGCGCGCGCGGACGGACTGCCAGCGGCCGAGCTCGAGACGTCCGATCCACTCGTCCACCGTCGCGCCGAGCTGCCGCCGCGGCACGCCGTAGACCCCGCCGTAGAACTCCAGGTTCTCGCGCACGGTCAGCTCGCCGTAGAGGTTGAAGAACTGCGCCACGTAGCCGGTGCGCGCACGGATGGCTTCGGCCTGGCGGGCGATGTCGAACCCGGCCACGCTCCCCGTGCCGCCGCTCGGGCGGAGCAGGCCGCAGAGCATGCGGATGGTGGTGGTCTTGCCGCAGCCGTTGCTCCCCAGGAAGCCGAACACCTCGCCCGCGTGCACCTCCAGCGAGACGCCGTCCACGGCGGTGAACGCACCGAAGCGCTTGGTCAGCTCGCGGGTGAGGATGGTGGGGGCCGTGCTCACGCCGCCGCCCCCAGGTGAACGTAGTGGACGAAGGCGTCCTCGAGCGAGACGCTCACCGTGCTGACCCCGCTGAATGGCACCTCCGCGGCGCGGAGCGCCTCCTCCACTGCCGACTGACCGCTCTCCTCGCCCACGCGCACGTGGAGGCTGTCGCCGAAGGGCGTGGCGCTGAGCACGCCGGGCAGACCCACCACCGCCTGCGCCGCGCGCCGCGCCTGCGGAGTGACCACCTCGAGCATCGCGCCCGGCACGTTGCCGCACAGCTCGGCGGTGCTGCCGGTGGCCAGGATCCGCCCGTTGTCCATCAGCGCGAGGCGGTGGCAGCGGCTGGCTTCGTCCATGTAGGGCGAGGTGAGGAGCACGGTCACGCCCTGCTCGGGCAGACCTCCGAGGATGCGCCAGAAGTCGCGCCGGCTGACCGGGTCCACGCCGGTGGTAGGCTCATCGAGGAGGAGCACCTGCGGCCGGTGGATCAGCGCGCAGGAGAGCGCCAGCTTCTGTTTCATGCCGCCCGACAGCCGGCCCGCCTGCCTTGCGGCGAAGGGCGCCAGGCCGGTCAAGTCGAGCATCTCCCGCTTCAGCCGCCGGGCCTCGGCGCGCGGGGTGAGGAAGAGGTCGGCCACGAAGTCGAGGTTCTCCTCGATGGTCAGTTCGGAGTAGAGCGAGAACGCCTGCGACAGGTAGCCAATGCGCTGCTTGAGCTGCTCGGGCTGGCGCACGACGTCGCAGCCGGCGACGCTGGCGCGCCCGCTGTCGGGCGGCAGGATCGCCGCGAGCATGCGCATCAGCGTGGTCTTCCCGGCGCCGTCGCACCCGATCAGGCCGAAGATCTCGCCACTCGCCACCGACAGGTCGACGCCGTCCACGGCTGTAATGCCGCCGAAGCGGCGGGTCAGCCCGCGGACCTCCACCGCCGGCCCGCTCACGGCTGCTCCGCCGCCGGCGCCGCGTGGAGCACCACGTCCACCGGCAGCCCCGGCTTCAGTTCGCCCTGGCCGTCGCCCACGCCCACCTTGACCCAGAACACCTGCTTGATCCGCTCCTCGGTGGTCTGCGTGTTCTTCGGCGTGAACTCGGACTCGTCGCTGACGGTGAGTACCTCGCCGGGGTAGGTCTTCCCCGGCTGCGCGTCGCAAGTCACCGTGGCCTTGTCGCCGCGGTGGATGCGGCCGAACTGGGTCACCGGCAGGTAGGTGCGGACCCACAGGCGGGCCAGGTCGAACATCCGCACCACCACCGAGCCGGGCGACACGGCCTCGCCCTCGCGGAGGATCACCTCGCTCACGGTGCCGGCGCGCGGGGCCAGGAGGTAGCTGTCGGCGAGGCGCGAGGCGGCGGCGCGCTCGGCCGCCTCGGCCTGCTGCATGTCGCCCCGGGCCGCTTCCTTCAGCTCCGGTGTGGTGCCCGCCAGGGCGAGATCGAGCGACGCGCGAGCGGCGGCCACCCGGGCGGCGGCAGCGGTCACCTGGTGCTCCGCGGCCGTGAGCTGCTGCCGCAGGGCGAAGCGGTCGGCCAGGATCTGGCGGGTGTGGCGCACGGCGGCGCCGGCGCCCTGCCGGCCCGCCTCGGCCTGCTTCACCGCGGCGGCGGCCTGCTCCACCTGCTCGGCGCGCGTGCCGGCGAGGAGCAGATCGAGCTGCGCCTTGGCCTGCGCCGCCTGCTGCCGGGCCTGCCCCAGCGCGGACTCGGCGCCCTGCCGGTCCAGGCGGAGCTGCTCGGCGGCGGCGCGGGCGCGCTCGAGCTGCTGCCGGCTGCCGGCGCGGAGGATGGCCTCCTCGCGCCGGGCGTTGGCCAGGCCGTCCTGCGCGCCCCGCGCGGCGGCCTCGGCCTGGGCCACGCCGGCGGCGGCCTCGCGCCGCTCCATGTCGCGCGCGCCGCGGTCGAGGTCGCGGACCGCGGCCTCCGCCTCGTTCACCTGCGCCTGCGCTTGGTCCCGCGCGGCGGTGGCGGCGTCGAGCGTCCTCTTCGCGGTGGCGCCGGATTCGTAGAGCTGCTGGACCCGGCCCAGGTCCTGGCTCGCGACCTGGAGCCCGGCGCGGGCGCGCTGGAGGCGGGCTTCGAGCTGCTGCCTCAGGTCCGGCCGCGGGGTGGCCTCGACCAGCTCCTGCCGGGCGCGGGCAGCGGCGAGGGCCGACTGCGTCACGTCGGCCTGGGTCTGCGCCGCGGCGACCTGGCTGGTGGCCTGCTGCCGCTCGGCGTCGGCGCGCTCGGCCTGCGCCAGCTCGGCCTCGGCGCCCCTCAGCCGCGCGGCCACGCTGGCGGCGGCGGCCGCGGCGGTGTCCACGGCGTCGTTGGCCCGCGCGGCGTTGGCGCGAGCGGCCTCGATCTCCTGCGCGCGGGCGCCGTGGCGAGCCTCGGCCTCGCGGGCGCGCGCCTGGGCGAGGGCGGCGGCGGCCTGCTGCTGTTGCGCGGCGGCGGTGTCGGCGGCGGCGGTCAGCTCCGTGGGCCGGTCGTGGGCGGCGCGAGCGATGCGGGCGGCGGCGCGAGCGGCGTCGAGCCCGGCGAGGGCCTCGTCGAGCTGCGCGGCGCGGGCGCGGATCTCCTCGGAGCGGGCCCCGCGCTGCACCTCGGCGAGCCGCATCCTGGCGGAGTAGAGCGCGGCATGGGCGCGATCGACCTCGGCGGCGAGGGTGTCGCGCTCCAGCTCGGCGATGGTCTGGCCCGGCTTGAGCGTGTCGCCCTCCTCGACCCGCAGCGCGATCACGCGGCCGGCGGTCTGGGCGGCCACGTCGATCTCGACCGCCTCCACCGTGCCGCTGCCCTCGACCTGGCCGGGCGACTCGTCGGCCCCGGCGCGGCGGCGGACCAAGAGGACGACCACCGTGGTCAGCACCAGCAGAGCGACGATGATGCGCGGAGCACGTTGCCTCATGACCCATCCAACCAGCCGTCACAGGATTGTCGCTCCAGTTCAGGTCACCTTCCCGCGCCGCCGGACTCAGGGCACCGTCTCCTTGGCAAGGAGCGGGCGCCTGAGCGCGGTTCAAGGGGCTTGCCGGAGTCCGTCCCCGGTCGGTATAATGCCGCGGTCCCGGGGTGCGGGCCGGCAAGCTATGAAGATCCTCCGGCGGCTGGTCGACGACGAGACCGGCGCGCTCGTGACCGTGGCGCTCTCGCAGGCCGGCGTGCCCCTCAAGGTGCTCCTCGCCTGCGCCGTGCTGATCCTGCTGGTCGGCCTCGACTACGCGCTCGCCGCCTGGGCCTGCCGCACCCCCACCGACGCCTGGGGCCCCGTCCGCGCCTGGCTGGACTGGAGCGCCGCCAAGCTGGGCGGCGGCGTGGTGCTGGGCGGCGCGGCGCTCGCCCTCTGGCTCGGCGGGTGGCTGTGGCGGAGCCGCCGTTGGGAAGTGGGCGGCAAGTGGCTGTTCGCCGCGGTTCTGCTGGCCGGGTTCTGGTCGCGACTGCTCAAGCAGTTGATCGGCCGGCCGCGGCCGCGCATGTGGACCTGGACCGGCGAGTGGCTCCCCCACGGGCCCACCGTGGCCGCGTCGTGGGAGAGCTTCCCCTCGGGCCATGCGATGACCGCCTTTGCCCTCGTGGCGCTGCTCAGCGCCCTGGCGCCGCGCGGCGCGCGGCTGTGGCTGGCGCTGGCGGTCTTCATCAGCGTGGGGCGGCTGATCGGGGCCGATCACTACCTCACCGACACCCTGGTGGGCGCCCTGCTGGGCGCCGTGGTGGGCGAGTACGCGCGCTCGCGGTGGGCGGCCGAGGTGGGCCATGAGGCGGGCTAAGTACCGCTGGGAGCTGCTCCTCGCCGTGGGCAGCCTGGCGCTCAACCTGCTCGGCCTCGGCCGCGTCGGGCTGTTCAACGTCGATGAGGCCATCTTCGCCGAAGCCACCCGCGAGATGGTCGTCACCGGCGACTACGTCACCCCGCGCTACAACGGCGGCGTGCGCTGGGACAAGCCGCCGCTGACTTACTGGGTGATGTCCGTCCCGCTCCGCGTGTTCGGCCCGACGGCCTTCGCCGCGCGCTTCGCCTCAGCCGTGGAGGGCGCGGTCCTGGTCTTGCTGGTGGCGCTCTTCGGCCGCTGCCTGTGGGGCGAGGCGGCCGGGCGCTGGTCGGCGGCGGTGATGGCCACCTGCGTGCATGGACTCGTGCTCGCCCACTGGTCGGCCGCCGACATGCTCCTCACGCTGCTGATGGGCAGCGGCTGGATGGCGCTCTACCTCGCCGACGAACGCGATTCACCGTGGTGGTTCCTCGGCGCGGCGGCGGCGCTGGCGTTGGCGACGCTCACCAAGGGGCCGGTGGCGCTGGTCCTGCCGGGCTGCTCCTGGCTGGTCTACCTGCTCTGGCGGCGGCGCACGCTCCACACGCTGGGCGCCACGCACTGCTGGTGGGGATTCCTGCTCTACGCCGCGCTCCTGGCGCCCTGGTGCGTGGCGATCTACCTGTGCCACGGAGCCGAGTTCTACCGCTCGTTCCTGGGCTACCACAATCTCAACCGCTTCGCTGTCACGCAGTCGGGGCACGGCATGCCGGTTTTCGGCTTCGTCCTGGTGGCGCTGCTCGGGATGCTCCCCTGGAGCGGCTTCACGGCGTATGGCATCGCCCGGGCGTGGCGCGGGCGGGCCGAGGGCGAGGCGGGCCGGGCGGGCATGTACCTGCTCATCTGGCTCTTCGCGGTGCTCGGCCTGTTCAGCTTGTCCGGCACCAAGCTGCCCAACTACCTCGCGCCGCTCTACCCGGCGGCGGCACTCCTGGCCGGACCGCTCGCCGCCGCCGCGCTGCGGCCGGAGGGCGGGGTGAAGTGGGGCTGGGTGTGGTGCCTCAATCTCGGCGGCGGGGTTGTCGGTGGCGTGGTGCTGTTCACCGCCGCGAGGTGGCTCCCGCTGCTGCCGCTCGAAGGCGAGCTCGGGCAGCGGGTCACCGAGGTGGGCCGCGGCCCGGCGCTGGCCGGCGGCGCGCTGGTCCTGATCGCGGCGGTCGTGGCGTGGACGTGGGCGCACGGGCGCAGCCGGCGCGCGATGATGCTCAACCTGGCGGGTGCCGCGGCCGGCTGGCTGGCGCTCTGGTACGGCGTGCAGCCGGTGGTCTACCACTAACGTGCCGAGCATACCGTTCACCACGCAGCGCCTGATCCGGCGCTACCAGGTGGATCAGCGCCGGCCCGCCACGAGGGCGGAGGTGGCCGGCCGGTTCGCCGGGCCGCGGCGGGTACTCCTGATCACACGGTCGCGCCATCGCCGGCTGCTGAACGGCGTGACGCCGTGCTACGATTGGGCGGAGCGGCTGGGCTACCTGTTGGTTGGGAACCAGCCGCCGCCGGCGGGGTTCGTCCTGCCGCCAAGCCCGTGGACCGAGGCGGGCCTGGCGTCGCGGGAGGAACCGCATGGGCGATGACGCAACACGTGCGGCGGGAGCGCAGGAAGGGATGCCCGTGGCAGACGAGGACACCGCGACCGTGGACGCCGCACCGACGCAGCCGGTGGAGGCGCCCATCGGGCTGACCTGGCTCGACCCGGCCGAGGTGGAGTTCTCCCGCTCGCCCGGGATGGTTCTGCGCCTGGCGCTCAGCGACCGCTGCTACCGCCGGGTCACGGTGGTGCGCGCGCGCCCGCTGAGCGACCCGCGCCGCTTTCTGAGCGTGCGCGACGGCGACAAGGAAGTGGGCATGCTGCGCGAGCTGGACGAGCTGCCACCGGACCAGCAGGAGCTGGTCGCCGCGGAGCTGGAGCATCGCTATTTCCGGCCGCTGATCCTCGACATCCGGCGGCTCCAGGACTCCCACGGGTCGTTCCTGTGGGATGTGGACACGGACCGCGGCCGCGCCATGTTCAGCACGCAGAGCCCGCGGCACAGCGTGACGCGGCTGCGCGGCGGCGGCTGGCTGGTGACCGACGTGGACAACAACCGCTACGAGGTCCGCGACCTGGACGGCATGAGCCCGCGGGGCCGCAAACTGCTGCAGGATCTGCTCGGCTGAGGCAGGGACTGGCCCGGAGGAACGGCTGGAATGCTGAAAGACAAACTCGGACTGATCTGCAACGTGGCCAACAAGCGGAGCGCGGCGTGGGCCGTGGCCGCCGCCGCCGATGCGCAGGGCGCGCGGATCGCCATCGGCTACCTGGGCGACCGCGAGAAGGAGCAGCTCGAGAAGCTCGCCGAGGAGCTCAACCGTCCGCCGCTCCTGGTGCCGTGCGACGTCACCAGCGAGGAGCAGCTCGGCCAGCTCCGCGCCACCCTCGAGGCCGACTTCGGCCGGCTGGATTTCCTCTGCCACGCCATCGCCTTTGCCAGCATGGACGACCTCCGCGGGCGCTTCATCGACACTTCGCGCGACGGTTTCCTGCTCGCCCAGGATGTCAGTGCCTACTCGCTGGCCGCGCTCTCGCGCACCGTCGAGCCGCTGATGACCGCCGGCGGCAGCATCAGCACCCTCACCTACATCGGCGCGGTGCGGGCTATCCCCAACTACAACGTGATGGGCGTGGCCAAAGCCTCGCTCGAAGCGGTGGTGCGCTACCTGGCCAGCGAGCTGGGGCCGCAGGGGATCCGCGTCAACGCCATCAGCGCCGGGCCGATGCGCACGCTGGCGGCACGGGCCATCGGCGACTTCGCCACGATGTACAACACGGTGGCCGAGCGCGCGCCGCTCCGCAGGAACACCACGCAGGAAGAGGTGGCCGACGTGGCGGTCTTCCTCGCCAGCGACCTGAGCCGCGGGATCACCGGCGATGTGATCTACGTGGACAGCGGGTGGCATATCCTCTGAGGCGGCTTGACTGCGCGACTGAATGCAGTTACAGTCCACGGGAGAGCGCACGTGGCGAGTCGCGACAAGCTGCTCGAACGGGCCCGCAACAACCAGACAGGCATTCGGTTCGACGAGGTGGTGCGACTGCTGTGGGCGTTCGGTTACCACGAGGTGCGGGTGACCGGCAGCCATCACCACTTCCACCGCGCGGGCAGCCGCTGCTGACGATCCCGCGACCCCACGGCTCGCTCTGTAAGCCCTATGTCGTGAGGCATGTCATCGACGCGATCGACGCGTTGCATGAGGACGAGTGATGCACGAGCTGTTGGGCCGATACCCGCCGGTCTTCACCCAGGAGCCGGAAGGCGACTGGTCCGTTCGGTTCGCCGACTTCCCGGGGATCGTCAGTGGCGGTGAGACCATCGACGAGGCCCTGGCCCAGGGCCTCGAGGCGCTGGCCGGTCACATCGAGGCCCTCCGGCAGTTGGGTGAGCCGTTACCGGAGCCGCTGCGCGAGGTGCGGGGCGTGTTCCAGGTACGGGTCCCGCGCTCGGTCCATCGTGCGCTCAAGCGGCGCGCCGCCGAAGAGGGCGTCAGCCTGAATGCACTGGTGAGCGCCATCCTCTCGCGGGAGACCCGGCAGCCCGACGCGCGCGCCTGAGGCGTCGCCTGCCGTTTGACGCCGGCTCCGGCGGTTGGCTACAATCCTCCACCGGAGCACGTCCATGTCCCTCGCCGACCTCGACCTCGCCATCGTCCCGCCGCCGCCGCCCGACCTCTCCCTCGGCATCGGCGCGGTCGGCGCCGGGTTCATCATGGCCGATTGCCACCTGCCCGCGTACGTCGACAACGGCTACCGCCTCGCCGCCATCCACAGCCGCACCCGCTCCACCGCCGAGACCGTGGCTGCCCGGCACGGGATCGCCGCCGTCCACGACACGCTCGACCAGCTCCTCGCCGACCCGGGCGTGGACATCGTCGATATCGCCGTGCCGCCGGACAAGCAGCTCGCCGTGATCGAGGCCGTCTGCTCCGCCCCGCGGCGCGTCAAGGGCATCCTCGCGCAGAAGCCGCTGGGCGCGAACCTGACCGAAGCGGTCCGCGCCGTGCAGGCCTGCGAGGAGGCCGGGATCCCGCTCGGCGTCAACCAGAACATGCGCTACGACCACGGCATCCGCGCCTGCAAGACGCTCCTCGAGCGCGGGTTGCTGGGCGAGCCGGTCCTGGCCACCATCGACATGCGCGCCATCCCCCACTGGATGCCCTGGCAGAAGGAGATGGGCTGGTGCACGCTGCGCATCATGAGCATCCACCACATGGACACGTTCCGCTACCTGTTCGGCGACCCGGAGCGGGTCTACGCCAGCGTGCGGCCCGACCCGCGGACGAAGTTCGCCCACGACGACGGGATCTGCCTCTACGTGCTGGAGTACGAGGACGGCCTGCGCTGCGCGAGCTGCGACGATGTCTGGGCCGGGCCGCAGCGCGAGGGCTGCGGCGAAGACAAGGGCATCCGCTGGCGGGTGGAGGGCACCCGCGGCATGGCGCGCGGCACCATCGGCTGGCCCGACTATCCTGACGGCAGCCCGTCGACCATCGACTACACGTGTCTCGACGAGCCGGGCCACTGGTTCAGCCCGCGCTGGGAGCTGCGCTGGTTCCACGACGCCTTCGCCGGGCCGATGGGGATGCTCATGACCGCGGTGAGCCGCGGTGAAGAGCCGGTCATCTCGGGTCGGGACAACCTCATGACCATGGCGCTGGTGGAGGCGGCCTACCTGTCGGCGGAGCACCACGCGGCGGTTTGCCCGCACGAGCTGCTGGAAGATCACGGCATCGCCGCGCCCTGCGCCTGCCGCCACATCAGCGGCGGCGCCTCGGCGGCGCCGAACGAATGACGGCGGCGCCGTGGAAAAGGGAACCGGAGCACCGCTGTCTCAGCGGCTCCAGCCTCCGGGGTGAGGTCGCGAAGGGGAGAGCGGAGCCGCTGAGACAGCGGCGCTCCGGTGGCGGTGGTGTCGCGCCTGCGGGAGCGGAGCCGCTGAGACAGCGGCGCTCCGGCCGTTTGCCGTCCGTGTGGAGGAGGAGACCATGCTCGCTCTCTGGGTCGTCACCAGCCTCACCGCCCCGCCGACTGCCGAGCAGGCGCGGGCCATCCTAGGCCGCTCGATTCCCGACGCCATCGCCGAGTTCCAGGCCTGGGACCTGGGGCAGAACGGCGGCCGCGGCAACTCGGACCAGACCGACTCCGGCGGGCTGGGGTGGGGTGAGAGCAGCTACCTCACCAACTACATGCACTGCTTCCACGCCACCGGCGATCCCTACTGGCTCGACAAGGTGGTGGATCACACCGACCGCCTCCTCGCCGGGCAGCACGAGGCCGACGGTTTCCGCGTCTGGGACGACATCCGCTACAGTGTGGGCATCGTCCGCGTCACCGGCTCCACCGACGCAGAGGGCCTCGCGCTCACCCCGCCCGAGACCCGCGAGAACGTCACTCGCCACGGCGCGGTCGTCACCGGGCATCAGTACACCCTCGACCTGCCCACGGCCGACACCGTGCGCGTGACCGACCTCACCACCGGCCAGGTCGTGGTGGAGGCGGCGTACGCCGGCAAGCTGGCCATCGACCTCTTCGGAGCGAAGGCCGCCGCGCCGGGCGATGCCGCGCTCAAGGACGCCGCCGCGCCGCTCACCCTCAGCGGGCCGGGCCGCGCCAGCGCGAAGTTCACCATCGACACGCTCGCACCCGAGCGGATCCAGTTCGTGGTCCACGACGGGATGGTCACCTATCCCATCGCCCAGTTCATCGAGGCCGTACGCGCCGATCCGGCGCTGGCGGCGAAGTACGGCGCCAAGGCGGATGCCTACCTGGCCTGGTTCCGGCGCCACGTGCACGACAAGTGGGAGCGCTTCTGGCACCAGGTGGACGGCGACACCGGGGCCTACACCTTCACGCACCAGGTCACCGAGCGCTTCCCCGGCTACCTCCTCCCGCACAACCAGTTCCTGGCGCTGGGTCGGGCGTACCTGGTGCTCCAGGCGGTGCCGGGCGTGGCCAACGCCGCCGAGTACCGGCGCAAGGTAGAGTGCATGGCGCGCTACTTTCAGCGCTACCTCCGCCCGGCCGACGAGGGCCGGGCGTACGTCTGGAACTATTGGGACCCGCCGGCCGGCGAGGAGGTCCGCCGCTACGTGGAGGACTACAGCCACGCCACCATCGACGTGGGGTTCGTGGTCGAGGCGGCGCGGCGCGGGGTCGTCTTCACCCCGGACGACACCGTGAAGATCGCGCGGACCTACACCGACGTGATGGGCAACGGCGACCTGGAGCATCCCGCGGTGGCCGGGCGGGTGGATGGGCAGGGCGGGTTCAAGGAGCGGATCTGGCACGACTGGTGCCTCACCGGCCTATACGACGAGCGGGCGTTCGCGTTCGCGGTGAAGATGGCCGGCGGCACGGCCACTGCCTGGCCCGAGCTGTGCGACCTGGCCGCGGCGCTTGGCGCGGTGACGGAGGACGACCGGCAGGCCT
>JACPDV010000695.1 GCA_016183835.1 Armatimonadota bacterium | reverse complement strand
GTTGGCCGCCCTGGCTGCGGAGCAGCGGGTTGAAGCGCCGCCGGCGGTGACACGTTAGACTTGGCGGAGCAGGGAGATTGGCCCTGAGCATCGGCTGGAAGCCGATGCCACTCCTGGCGGGCCGGCCGACCGGCCCGCCTTGGCTTGTCGAGGCTGGTTCATCATGCTCTTCGTCGCCATCGCGGTGTCCGCCCTGCTCATTGGACTGGCGAAGGCCGGCTTCGCCGGCTTTGCGCTGCTCAACGTGCCGGTCCTGACAATGGTGACCGACCACCCCGACTTCGCGGTGGGGGTCACGCTGCCGATGCTCCTCGCCGGCGACGTCGCCACCGGCTGGCGTTACTACGGGCTGTGGGACAAACGGATCGTGCTGACGATGGTGCCCGGCACGTTCATCGGCGTGCTGGTCTCCATGCCGCTGATGCACTACCTGGGCGAGAACAAGGAGATCTTCACCCGCTCCATCGGCATCCTGGCGCTGGCGTTCACGGGGTTCCAACTCTTCCTCGAGTCGCGGCGCCGTGAGCTGCCCGAGAATCGCCCGCCGGCGCCGGTCTGGCAGGGCGTGGTGGCGGGGGTGTTCACGGGGATCTGCTCCAACATCGCCCATCAGGGCGGCGTGGTGTCGAACCTCTGGCTGCTGTCGCAGAACCAGTCCAAGGAGTGCTTCGCGGCGACGGCGTTCGGCGTCTACTTCCTGCTCAACAGCTTCAAGGTGTGGCCGTACATCAACGCCGGCTGGATCTCGCCGAACAGCTTCTACTGGAGCCTGGCCGGCATGCCGTTCGCGGTGGCGGGGGTGCTGGTGGGCGCCAAGCTGCTGAAAAAGATGGACCCCAAGGTGTTCGCGCCGATGATCCTGTGGATGACGATCGCGGCGGGGCTGAAGCTGGCGCTCTGGCCGTAGGCCCGGTTACGCCTCGAAGAGGCCTCGATCCAGGCCGGACTGTCTGATGATGCTGGCCAATGTGCCCGTGGGTATCTCGTCGTGCATGGGCACGGGCACGGAGATCGTGCCGCTCCCATGCTTGCTCTGCATGATCGCAAGGCTGCCCGTCTGGCGAACTCGGGCGAAGCCGTGAGCGGCCAGTATGCCGCACACGTCGCGACCGGAGAGCCGGCGCAGCATAGACAACCTCAACCTCGATCTGCGAGACCAGCATCTCTCCTTGCAGGCGCTCGCGGATCTCCTCGGCGCTCGCGCATTCGAAGAAGAGCTGCACCGCCTCCGCGAGGTTGGCCCTCGCCTCTTCGACGGTTCGGCCCTGCGAAGCAATATCCAACTCCGGGCAGAGCGATACGTACCAGTCGTCCTCGCGGCTAACCAGGGCTGTCAGATGCTGCTTCATGGTCAGGCCCTCGCCCACCATCTTACCCCAGTCGAGCGCATTCCGCCACCTTGCCCCGCCCCGCCCGCCATGCTATAGTCCGCTCCCACGGGGTGCATCCATGCTCGTCGATTGTCACACTCACATCTGGCTCGCCGACCAGCAGCTCACCCCCGAGTTCATCCGCGAGGCCCAGCTCATGCGCTCGGACCCCGTGGACATGACCACCACCCCTGAGCAGCACTGGGCCGCCCAGGCCGAGGTCGACAAGGTGGTCGTGCTCGCCTTCGAGTCCACCCACCTCGGCATCCACGTGGACAACGACTTCGTCGCCGGCTACTGCCGCCAGCACCCCGAGAAGCTGCTCGGGCTGGCGGGCGTCGACCCCTACTGGCCCGACCCCGTGGCCGAGATCGAGCGCTGCAAGCACGGCCTGGGGATGAAGGGCCTCAAGATGAGCCCCATCTACCAGGGCTTCCATCCCATGGACGAGCGGGCCGTGCGGATCTACGCCGCGGCCGAGCGGCTGGGCATGCCCATCCTGTTCCACCAAGGCACCACCTTTCCGCGCCGCGCACCGCTCAAGTATGCGCACCCCGAGCAGCTCGAAGAGGTCGCCCTCGCCTTTCCCAAGCTCAAGTTTTGGATCGCCCACTTCGGGCATCCCTGGTACGAGGAGACCGTCTGCCTGATCCGCAAGCAGCCCAACGTCTTCACCGACCTGTCGGCGCTCTGGTACCGGCCCTGGCAGTATTACAACATCCTCATGTGCGCCCAGGAGTACGGCGTGCTGCACAAGGTCTTCTTCGGCACCGACTTCCCGGTGGCCACCGTGGCGGACACCATCGACGCCAACCGGCGGATCAACGAGCAGCTCGAAGGCACGCGCCTGCCGCGGGTGGACCTCGACCAGATCGAGCGGATCATCGCCCGCAACCCGCTCGAGATCCTGGAGATGGAGTGACATGACCATCCACGACCTGGACACGCCCGCCCTGATCTGCGAGCTCGACATCACCGAGCGCAACCTGCGCGCCATGCAGGCCGCCTGCGACGCGCACGGCGTGGACCTGCGGCCGCACATCAAGACCCACAAGGTGCCCGAGCTGGCTCGCTGGCAGCTTGACCTCGGCGCCGTCGGCCTGACATGCGCCAAACTCGGCGAGGCCGAGGTGATGGCCGACCAGGCCGGCTGCGACGACATCTTCCTCGCCTACTCTCTGGTCGGCGAGGAGAAGCACCGCCGGCTGCTCGCCCTGCTCGACCGCATCGAGGTGCGCGTGTCCGTGGTCAGTCTGGCGCAGGCGCAGCTTCTCAGCGCGGGGCTGGGCGGCCGGAGCGTGAAGGTCCGGCTGAACGTGGACTGCGGCCTGGAGCGCGACGGCGTGGATCCCGAGGAGGCCGTCAGCGAGGCGCTGCGGATCGCCGAGCTGCCGGGGATCGAGCTGGTGGGCGTGTTCACCCATGAGGGCCAGGCGCACGCCGGCGCGACTGTGGACGAGGTCCACGCGCTCGGGCGACAGGCGGTGGGTCAGCTCGTGGCGGTGGCCGAGCGGCTCCGCGCGCAGGGCGTGGCGTGCAAGGAGGTGGCCCCCGGCGCTACGCCCACTGCCGCCGACGTGACCGCCGTGGCGGGCGTCACCGAGGTCCGGCCCGGCACTTACATCTTCAGCGATGCGATGTGCATGGAGACCATGGAGCTGGGGCCCGGCGACTGCGCCGTGCGGGTGATCACCACCGTCGTGGACCGGCCCGCGCCGCACCGCGTGATCCTCGACGGTGGCTCCAAGACCTTCTTCAACGACCATTGCGACGCGTGGGGCCGCGCCTACTGCGTGGACAACCCGAAGCTGCGGCTGGAGAAGTGCAGCGAGGAGCACGGGCACGCCGAATGGACCGGCGACGGGCCGGCGCCGTTCGAGCTGGGCGACCGGGTGACCTGGATCCCCAGCCACGTCTGCCCCGTGGTGAACCTGTTCGATCAGCTCGTGGCGGTGCGGGGGGAGCGGGTGGAGACCGTCTACCAGGTCGCCGCCCGCGGAAAGGTCCGCTGATGGGCCGCGCCGTTGCCGTGCCTGTGCCGTTCACCGCCGTCCACCTCGACGATGTCTTCTGGACTCCTAAGATGCGGGTGAACCGCGAGTCGACTCTCCGCGCCGAGTACAACCAGTGTCACGACACCGGCCGGCTCGACGCCTTCACGCTGACTCCCGGCAGCAACCCACACATCTTCTGGGACTCCGACGTGGCCAAGTGGATCGAGGCGGCCGCGTACGCCCTTGCCGAGCAGCCCGATGCAGAGCTGGCTCAGCTCCTGGACGAGGTGGCCGAGCGCGTGGCGTCGGCGGCGCAGCCCGATGGCTACCTCAACTGCCACTACATTGTCGCCGAGCCGGACAAGCGCTGGAGCAACCTGCGCGACTGGCACGAGCTGTACTCAGCGGGCCACCTGATCGAGGCCGGCGTGGCGCACTACCAGACCACCGGCAAGCGGGGCCTGCTCGACGCGGTCTGCCGCTACGCCGATCACATCGGCACGGTCTTCGGCATAGGCTCCGGACAGAAACGCGGCTACTGCGGGCACGAAGAGATCGAGCTGGCGCTCGTCAAGCTTCACCGTTGTACCGGCGAGGAGCGCTACCTCCGGCTGGCGCAGTACTTCGTGGATGAGCGCGGCTTCGCCGACCCGCACTACTTCGACGTGGAAGCCCGGGCGCGAGGCGAGAACCCGCAGGTGCTGGTGGACCGTCACGGCGGGCACAGCCGCTACGAGTACTGCCAGGCCCACCTGCCGGTGCGCGAGCAGAGCGAGGTGGTGGGCCACGCCGTGAGGGCGATGTACCTGTACTCCGCGATGGCGGACCTGGCGGCCGAGCTGGACGACGCCGGGCTCCAAGCCGCCTGCGAGCGCCTGTGGGCCGACCTGACCCGTCACAAGCTCTACCTCACCGGCGGTCTCGGCCCGTCCGCGCGAAACGAGGGCTTCACCTCACACTTCGACCTGCCGAACCGCTCCGCCTACGCCGAGACGTGCGCCGCCATCGGCCTGGTCTTCTGGGCCCACCGGATGTTGCAGCTCGACCTCGACGGCGAGTATGCCGACGTGATGGAGGCCTGTCTCTACAACGGCACCATCAGCGGCGTGAGCCTCGACGGACAGCGCTTCTTCTACACCAACCCGCTGGCCTCGCGGGGCGATCACCACCGGCAGGACTGGTTCGGCTGCGCCTGCTGCCCGCCCAACCTGGCCCGCATGATCGCCTCGCTCGGCGGTTACGTGGCGAGCCGCACGGCCGACGGCGTGGCGCTGCACCTCTACGCGGCCGGAACCGTCGACGCCGGCGAGGTGCGGCTGCGGGTCGACACGCGCTACCCGTGGGACGGCGCGGTGAAGGTCACGTTCGAGACCGCGGGCGAGTCGACGCTGCGGCTGCGGGTGCCCGGCTGGTGCCCCGGCTGGTCGCTGGCGGTCAACGGCGAGCCGGCCGACGCGCCACCGCAGCGCGGCTACCTGGCGCTCCGCCGGGCGTGGCGCGCGGGCGATGTGGTGCAGCTCGATCTGGCCATGC
>JACPDV010000719.1 GCA_016183835.1 Armatimonadota bacterium | reverse complement strand
CTGGTGGGGCACGAGCCGCAGATGAGCGGGACCATCGAGTACCTGCTCGGCGCGGGCGGCGAGCGCGGCTGGGTGGCGATGAAGAAGGCCGGTCTGGCGCTGGTGACGGTGAACCTGGCGGCCTGGCCGCGCGAGCCCGCGGAGCTGCAGTTCCTGCTTACCCCCAAGCAGCTTCGCCAGCTCGGCGCCGCGGCCGACTCCGAGCGCTGACCGGCCGCGCGGCAGGGAGGAGGGCGCTGGCATGGACGACGATCGCTACAACCTCGATTCCGGTCAGGGACAGGTGAGCCTGCCGCCGCGTGGCGGCAAACGCCCGCCGTCGAACACCCAGACCAGTGCCCGCGCCGCCAAGGTCTGGTTCGTCTACAGCCTGCCGCGTTACCTCGGCATGTTGGCGCTGATCTGGCTGCTCGTGCTGTTCCACGTCGTGTGGCCCGAGGCCGCCGAGTTTCGGGCCAAGGTCCACGCAAGCCAGGGGATGGTGCGCATGCTCGTGCCCGGCACGTTCGCGCCCGAGGCAGACGACCGGTGGACCGAGTGCTGGCCGGACCGCATGCTCCTCGCCAACGACACCTTCCTCACCGGCGCCGACGGCCAGCTCGACCTCGAGTTCGCCGAGGGCACCTACGTGCGGCTGAACCGCGACACGCGGGTGGGCCTCGCGCAGCTCCACTTCGACCGCGGCGCGGGCGGGCGGCAGCGGGTCCTGATGCTCCCGGTGGGCAGCCTGTTCGTCCGTTCGGCCACCACCTGCGGCACCGACTCGCGCTTCGCGATCCAGGCCGGCGGCTGCACGGTGAGCGGCGCGAACTGCTTCTACTACGTCAACTCCGGCCAGGTCACGGTGACCGGCGGCACCGTCAGCGTCAAACGCGGCGGCAGGACCGTCGCGGTCGAGCCGGGCAAGATGATGTCGTTCAGCACCGGCAAGGTCAGCCCGGGCGACAGCGGCGTGATGAGCCTGCTCAAACAGGCCGACGGCAACGTGCCGACGCAGAGCAAGCCCGACCGGATCCGCATGTGGCTGGTCAACAAGGAGGAGCGCGTGGTGCTGCAGCACAGCGGGTTCCTGCTCGGCATCATCGGCCACAAGCCCGGCGACGGCAATCCGCTGGCGAAGTTCAGCATCCTCAACTCCACCCGCCGGGCGCAGGCGCTCAAGCGGATGGACGACGTGCACACCGCCATGACGGGCGTCACTGCGCCCCCGTCGCTCCGGCTCGACGCCTTCGGCTCGCTGGGGGTGGACCACGAGACCATCCCGCTGGTCAAGCAGGCCTTCTTTCGCAGCCAGTTCATGAGCTATCGCCGCTCGGCGGACGGGCGCGATTTCGAGTTGGTCGCCTTTGCCACCGACCGGGCGCACACCAAGGTGGTGCTGGACTCCAACTCGGCCAAGATCGTGAGGGAGTGACACCGCGCCGCGCCGCCAAGCAGTTGCCGGAGAGCCCGCCATGCGTACGCTGTACCTGACCTTTCTTGCCGCGTCGTGCCTCGCCGCCGCGCCTGATCCGCTGCTCTTCCGCGCGACCTTCGACGACACCGCCGACGCCGCCACGCCGGCCGGCGCCGTCAAGCCGCTGCAGGTTTTCGGTCGGGCGGAGTACCGCGACGGCAAGTTCGGTCGGGCGCTGGTGGTGGGCGGCGATGGCGCGCAAGTAACGTACCCGATGGCCGGCAATGTGCGGCCCAGCCAGGGCACCATCTCGATGTGGGTCAACCCCATCGACTGGCCCGCCGACGAACAGGCGTTCCACATCTTCTTCGAGACCGAGGGGCCCGGCTGGCTGGTGCTCTACAAGTTCTGGAACGGCGGGCTGCTGTTCCTCTCCGGCACCGACCACGCGCACTACTCCTCCGCCTTCTGGGTGCCCGGCGCGCTGGGGCCGGGGTGGCATCATCTCGCCGGCACCTGGGAGCAGCGCCGCCTGCGGTTCTACCTGGACGGCGTGAAGCAGGCGGAGAGTGCGCTGCCCGGCCTCCCGCCCGAGCTGACCGGCTGGTTCCGCATCGGCGACGAGGGCTGGGTCAAGCCGCACACCAGCCACACGCTGATCGACGACGCCCGGGTCTACCGCTGGGCGCTCCCGCCGGAGCAGATTCGGCGCCTGGCCGACGGGCAGGAGGTGGACTGGCGGCCGAGTCTGCCGACGCAGGTCCTGCCGCGGGCCGCGCGGGAGCAGTGGATCGTCTCGTGCGACGCCTCGGGCTACCTGAGGCCGGACGGTGCGGGCACGCGCGTGGACGCCGAGGTGATCGCCGCCGGCCGCCAGGTGGCGGGCGCCACCACCAGCGAGTTCCGCGACAGCGTGGCCACCCTCGAAGTGCCTCCCGGCAAGGTCCCGGCGGGCAAACACACCGTGCGCATCAAGGTCAAGGACGCCGCCGGCGGCGACGTGGCCAGCGCTGAGGTGCCGTTCGAGAAGCCCGGCAAGCCGCCCTGGTGGCACAACCGCGAGGGGATGGCGAACAAGGTGCTGCCGCCCTTCACGCCGCTCGTGACCGACCGGGCCGCACGCAGCGTGGGATGTTGGGGCCGCACCTACCGCCTCGACGGGCTCCTGCCGGGCCAGATCGAGAGCCAGGGGCAGCCGCTCCTGGCCGGGCCGATGCGGCTGACGGTGAACGGGGTCGAGGCGCCGCCCGGCACGCTGAACTGGGACGCCGCCGGGCCGACCCGCGCGACCTTCCTCGCCGCCGCCGAGACGGTCGCCGGGCTCCTGACCTGCGAAGAGCGGATCGAATACGACGGGCTCTACTGGGCCGAGCTGCGCCTCAGGCCGGCGAAGGCCCCCTACGAGCTGCGCGAGGTGACCCTTCGGATCCCCTTGAGGGCCGAAGCGGCCACGCTGCTCCACCGCTTCACCAACTGGGTCGACACCACTGCCGGGTCGCTGCCTGCCGAAGGCTGGTCCTCCCCCGGGCCACCCACCTACGTCTGGCTGGGCAACGAGGATCGCGGCCTGGCCTGGTTTGCCGAGTCCTCGCGAGGGTGGTCGACTGCGAACGGCCAGCCGGCCGTGTCGGTCGAGCGCAAGGGCGGTGTGGTCGAGCTGGTCCTCCACGTCGTGAACCAGCCGACGGCGCTGAAGGGGGCGTGGTCGATCCGCTTCGGCCTCCAGGCGACGCCGGTGAAGCCGCTCCCGGCGGAACGCTTCACCTGGCGCCTGGGCAACCTGGGCACCGCCGACAACCTCAACGACCCGTCGATGGGCAACCTGCAGGTGATCTGGTGCAACGGCAACCTGGCGCACTACGGCTACCCCTGGCCGAAGGACCCCGAGCGCTTCCGCACGCTGGTGAGCGACCTGCACGCCAAGGGCGTGAAGGTCCTGCCGTACGTCAACCTCAACATGCTCTCCACCGAGGCGCCGGACTTCGACTACTACAGTCCCGACTTCATCGACCCGGCGCGCAACTTCTCCACCGGCGACGTGGGGCAGATGGGCGGGCCGATCCTCGGCGCCTGCCCGGCAATCCCCGAGTGGCGCGACCTGATCGCCTGGCGCTTCGCGCGGTTTGTGGATGAGTTCCAGGTGGACGGCCTCTACATCGACTGCTGGAACCCAAGCCCGTGTGTGACGGCCTCGCACGGCTGCGCCTGGAGCGATGCCGCCGGCCAGCACGGCACGGCGCCCATCCTCGGCATGCGCGAGGTGCTCCGCCGCGTGCGCGAGATCCTGGCGGACCGGCGGCCGAGTTTCCACGTCATCTGCCACATGTCCACCACGGTGAGCATCCCCACGCTCTCGTTCGCCGACAGCATGTTGGACGGCGAGCAGTACCAGGCTCCCACGCTGGACCCGACGGACGACTACCTGAACATCATCCCGCTCGACAAGTGGCGCACGGAGAACTGCGTGACGACGTGGGGGGTGTACCCGTTCTTCCTGCCCGAGTTCGGCGGAGCGAACCGGCACAACCTGGAGGCCACGAACCGGCTCAACGGCCTCCTGATGCTCCACGGCGCCAGCCCGTGGCCCATCTGGTGCGACCCGGAGCCGATCTTCGACACCTGGAAGGCGTGCGACCGGTTCGGGGTGGCGGACGTGACGTTCGTGCCGTACTGGAAGCCGAACGGGGTGGCCGTGGACCCGCCGGACATCAAGGTGACCGTCTACCGCCGGCCGGGCAAGGCGCTGCTCGCGGTGGTGAACACGGCGGCGGAGCCGCGCCACGTGGTGGTGCGGCCGGATGCCGCGATGCTGGGGCTGAAGAAGGGGTGGGGGGCGAGCGAGCCACGGACCGAGATGGCGATGGCGGTGACGGATGGGAGCCTCGCGCTGGAGCTTCCGGCGCGGGGGTTCGTGTTGCTGGAGCTACGGTAGAGGCGCACGGCGTGCGCCCGGCCCTGCGGCCCCCTCTCCCACCGGGAGAGGGCGGGGGTGAGGGTCCGCGGCAGGCCGGTGCGCGGACCAGGAATGGGATCTTAGCCTGGACGGCAGGCTGCCTGTGAACGGCCCTCACCCCAACCCTCTCCCGCCGGGAGAGGGGGTCGGATGGGAGCCGGGGGCCGCCTACCGGTACTTCGGCGGGCCGTGGTACCCGCCGCCGAACGGCAGGCCGAGCGGCTCCTCGTACGGCCGGAACGGCACCATCGCCGCAATCTCATCGAACCGCGCCAGCACCTCCGCCGGGAGCGGCCCGCGCTCCACCGCCGCCACGTTGTACTCCACCTCCGCCGCCGACCGCGCCCCCATCAGCGTGCACGACACCGCCGGGTTCGACAGCACGAACCGCAGACCCGCCTCCGGCAGCGACAGTCCGATCTCGTCGAGGCAGGCGTAGAGCGCCCGGTACTGCGCGCGCCGCGGAGGGCTCATCCACACCGCGCCGTGCTCGATCTCCTCGTCCCGCCGCAACGCCAGCGCGCCCTGCTGCAACGGCGAGCCCACCACGATGCCCATCCCCTGCTCGGCCGCCGCCGGGATCACCCAGTCGCCCGACTCGCGCCACAGCAGGCTGTAGTTGAACGCGGTCAGCACCACGTCGAACTTGCCGGTGCGGATCAGGCGGGCCATCTCGTAGACGGTGGTGCCGCCCAGCCCCAGCCACCTGATCCGCCCCGCTTCGCGCTGTTCGAGCAGGAAGTCGTAGACCGGCCCCTCGGCGCGCTCGAAGTCGGTCCACCAGTCGTACATGCCCTGACGGTCGGGCTCGT
>JACPDV010000689.1 GCA_016183835.1 Armatimonadota bacterium | reverse complement strand
GGGCTGCCGTTCTTTGTCGAAAAGCCGCTGGACGTCGACCTGGAGCGGGCCAAGGGCACGGCCGCCAGGATCGCCAAGGCCGGGCTGGTCACGGGAGTCGGCTACCATTGGCGGCACTACGACAGCGTCGACTGGCTGCAGGGCGTGATCGCCGGGCAGCCGATCGGGATGGCGCTGGGCTACTGGCTGGGCGGCACGCCGGGCGTCTGGTGGTGGCGGAAGTGGGAGAGCAGCGGCGGCCAGATGGTCGAGCAGTGCACCCACATCACCGACCTGGCGCGCTGGCTGATGGGCGAAGTGACGAGCGTCTACGCTCAGTACAACCTGTACCGCATGGACAAGCTGATGGACGGGTTGGACGTGGCCGACGCGGGCACCGCGACGCTGACCTTCGAGAGCGGCGCGGTCTGCCAGATCTCGACGAGCTGCGCGCTCACCGGTTATGGATTGGTGGGGCTCGACGTGCACTGGGGCGGCATGTGCGCGGAGATCCGCGGCGGCAGCATTACGGTCAAGGGCGGCGGTGGCGAGGCCTTCACCAACCGCAACCTGATCAACCCCACGGTGCGCGAGGATCAGTTCTTCATCGACGCGGTAGACGGCGTGGGCGACCCGGCTCTGATCCGATCCCCGTATGCGGATGCGTTGAAGACCTTGGCGGTCACCTTGGCGATGAACCAGAGCGCGCGAACCGGCGAGGTGGTGCGGCTGTAGTGTCGGCGGGAGCGAGTGCTTGATGTTCGAGAAGAACCAGACCGAGTTGCGGGCGGACATATGCGAGGTGGGCCGGCGCATCTGGCAGCGCGGCTACGTCGCCTACAACGACGGCAACCTGTCCATCCGGCTCGACCAGGAGCGCGTGCTCGCCACGCCGACCGGGGTCAGCAAGGGCTTTCTCAAGCCGGACATGCTCGTCATCGTGGACATGGCGGGCAAGCAGATCGACGGCCACCTGAAGATGAGCAGCGAGATCCTGATGCACCTCGAGATGTACCGGGAGCGCTGCGACGTGGGCGCGGTGGTCCACACGCATCCGCCGTACGCCACCGGCTTCGCGGTCTACGGCCAGGGGCTCGAGGCGCCGACGCTGCCGGAGTTCGTGGTGGCCCTGGGCGGCGTGCCGCTGGCGCCGTACGGCAAGCCGAGCACGCCGGAGCTGGGCGAGACGGTGCGGCCGTGGATCCAGGACCACGACGTGTTCCTCCTCCAAAACCACGGTGCGCTGTCGCTGGGCGGCGACATCTACCAGGCCTACTACCGCACCGAGACGCTGGAGCATTCGGCGCTGATCACGTTCATTGCCCGCTGCCTGGGGCGGGACACGCCGATCTCGGCGGACGAAGTGCCGTACCTGGAGCAGATGCGGGAGAACCTGGGGCTCGGGTTCCCGCGCGAGTGCCTGACCTTCCAGCCGGGCAGCCGGCAGCCGGCGGCGACGGGCGCCGGGCGGGCGGCGAACGGCGACGACGCGGCGCTCGAGGCGCTGGTGGCCAAGATCGCCGAGCGCGTGGTGCGGCAAATGCGGCGGTCGTAGCGAGAGGAGTGAGGCGAGGTGTCGCAAGAAGCGGTTGGGCTCGTCGAAACCGTCGGCCTGGTGTCCGCGCTGGCGGCCGCGGATGCCGGGGCGAAGGCGGCCGGGGTGGACATCGCCCGGCGGCTGAACGTCAAGGGCGCCGGGCGGATCCTGGTGATCTTCGAGGGCGAGGTGGCGGCGGTGCAGGCCGCCGTGGACGCCGCCTGCAACGAGGCCCGGCGGGTTGGGCAGGTGGCCGCGGCCCACGTCATCCCGCGCCCGGCGGCGGGTCTCGACCTGATCCTGGGCGCGGGCCCGGCGCCGCAGCCTCCCAGCCGGAGGCGGCGCGGCAAGGCTGAGGACAACGGCAGTTAGAACGGAGGATAGCATGGCTGGTGAAGCGCTGGGTTTGATCGAAACCCGCGGCCTGGTGGGCGCAATCGAGGCGGCCGACGCGATGGTCAAAGCGGCCAACGTGGAGCTGATCGGCAAAGAGCAGATCGGCGGCGGGTACGTCACCGTGATGGTGCGCGGCGACGTGGGGGCGGTGAAGGCCGCCACCGACGCCGGCGCGGCCGCCGCCCGGAAGGTCGGCGAGCTGATTTCGGTGCACGTCATCCCGCGGCCGCACGAGGAGTTGGCGAAGATCCTGCCCGGCTAGTACCTAACCACAGTGGTTCTGAATGCAAATGGAAACCCAGCCACCGTCATTGCGAGGAGGTCCGCCGACGAAGCAATCTCGTGCGAGAAAGCGCCTCGTAGGCAAGTCGGGGCCGCTTGGTGAACGAGATTGCTTCGTCGCTTCGCTCCTCGCAATGACGGGCTTGGGCGGCCAGACGCATGCACGGGAATCATTGTGGTGAAGCACAAGCCGGTGACGAGCGGGTGAAGGGGTCCCTGCCGCGGCTTGGCGCCGCGGCAGGACTTCCCTCATCGCTGCCTTCCAGGTGTGACGCTTCATGTACTCCACGGAAGAGATCGTCCGCCGGGTGACGGCCGAGGTGCTGGCCGAGATGCGCGGGCAGCCGGAGCCCATCCCCATCGGGGTGAGCGTCCGGCACGTGCATCTCTGCCGCGCGCATCTCGACATCCTGTTCGGCCCGGGCTACGAGCTGACGGTCCGCAACGAGCTGTACCAACCCGGCTTCTACGCCGCCAATGAGTGCGTCACCCTGGCGACCCCCAAGCGGGCGCTGCACAACGTCCGCATCCTCTTCCCGCTCCGCGACCGCAGCCAGGTCGAGCTGGCCCGCTCGGATGCCCTGCCCCTCGGCGTGGACCCGCCGGTCCGCCTCTCGGGCAACATCGACGGCACGCCCGGCATCACCCTCGTCGGCCCGCGTGGCTCGGTCCAGCTCGACGAGGGCATGATCGTCGCCGCCCGCCACGTCCACATGGACCACGCTGCCGCGGGCCGGTTCGGCGTCAAGAACGGCGACCTGATGGATGTCGAGATCGACGGGCAGCGCGCCCTCGTGCTCCGCAAGGTGATCGTGCGGGTGGCCGAAGGGCAACTGCTCGAGATGCACCTGGACACCGACGAGGCGAACGCCGCCGACGTGACCCAGGGCGTCACCGCCCGGATGATACGGTGAACGAGCACGACCTGCAGCGGCTGGTGCAGGCGGCGGTGAAGGCGGTGCTGGCCGAGCTCGGCGGCGCGGCCGAGGCCCCCGCCGCCGGGCCGCTCGTGCGGGTGCTTTTCGGCGATTCGAGCCAGGGCCGCGATTACGCCGTGGCCGCGCTCCGCCGGCTCGGGGGCGAGGGCCTGCGGCTCGAGCACGTGGTCACCACCGGAGGGCGGTCGCAAGCCAACCCGGGCTTCCTTCGCGAGCTGCCCGGCACGCTGGCGGCGCAGACCGACGAGGAGGCCGGCTGCCCGCTTGCCTTCGCCCGCGGCGCGGATCTGGTGGTGGCGGCCACACTCGACCGGCCCACCGCGGTGCGGCTGGCCCACACCGCAGCCGAGCGCTTCGCCGATCGCTTCCTGCTCGAGGCGCTGTCGCTCGGCAAGCCGGTGGTGCTGGCCACGGACGGATTCGAGCTGGAGGCGCCGGCGGCCACGCCGCAGCTCCGCGCCGCCCTCGCCGAGCCACGGGCGCGGCTGGAAACCTATGGCGCGGTGTGCGTGGCGGCGGTGGATCTTCGCGAGGCGGTGCGGCAGGTGCTGGATGGACAGGTTCGGCCGGGCGGGGCGGTGGGGCGGGAGCTGATCACGGTGGTGGAGGTCGAGGCCGCCGAGGGCACGCTCGTCCTGGCCCCGGACGCGATCGTCACACCGCTGGCGCTCGACCGGGCGCGGGAGCTGGGCGTGACGCTCCGCCGGGTGCCGCGCTGAGGGTGAACCCATGCCGGGCGAGCTGAGCCGGCCGGCTGCGCTGTGGCGCAGCCTGCGGCCGCATCAGTGGGTCAAGAACGTCCTCGTTTTCGGCGGCCTGGCGTTCACCGGCCGCTGGCACCGGGCCACCTCCGGCGGCGGCGCCGCCGCCATGCTCGACCTCCACGCCATCGGCATCGCCTGCGGCGCGTTCGTCGTCTTCTGCCTGCTCTCCTCGGCCGGCTATCTGGTCAACGACATCCTCGACCGCGAGTCCGACCGGCAGCACCCGACCAAGTGCAAGCGGCCCATCGCGGCGGGCGTGCTCCCGCTGAGCACCGCCTGGGCCGCCGCGGCCGTGCTCTTCGTGCTGGCCCTGGCCGGCGCCGCGGCGCT
>JACPDV010000688.1 GCA_016183835.1 Armatimonadota bacterium | reverse complement strand
GGCGTCCGGGACACGCCGCGAGAGGGTCGCGGCCGCCTCGAGGAACACCTCGTGGGCCTTGATCGGCGCGAGCCGCGCCACGATGCCGACCAGGAGGGTCCCGGCACCGAGACCCAGCTCCGCGTGTCGCGCGAGCTGAAGGCCAAGCAGACCGAGATCAAGGGCGGCAACAAGGTCATCTCGTACACCTACGAGATGCGGTTGCAGAACTTCCGCGAGAAGCCGGCCAAGGTCCGCCTGTGGGACCGCGTGCCGCAGCCGCCGGACAAGCAGGTGACGGTGACGATGCAGGAGCCCGGGCAGCCGCTGAGCACCGATGCCTGGTACACGGAGCAGGAGAAGCCGCGCGGGCTGCTGCGCTGGGACCTCGAGGTGCCGGCCAAGGCGGTGCGCACCACGGCCCTGGCCTTCACCTACAAGTTCCAGCTCGAGTTCGACAAGAACTTCAGCATCGGGGAGCTGCCGCCGGAGGCGGTGGAACGGCTGAAGCGGGACTTCGAGATGATGAAGCCGGGCGGGATGGGCGGCGGTTTCGGCGGCGCCGCGCAACCGTAGGACGGCTCAGGGCCGGCGGCAGCGGCCGCCGGCCCAGGGTCAGCCTGACGTGGAGCCGCCCGCACCGACAGGCGCCGTGGTGGCGGTCAGCTCGCCCACCAGCCGGCCCACCTCGGCCTCGATCCTGCCCACCACCGCGGCCACGGTCTCGCGCTTGCGGGCGCGGTAGTCTGACCAGTGCTCGGTCAAGTTGAGCGGCTCACCGGCTTTCACCATCGCCCGCCGCGGCCCGCGCCAGCACTCCTGGCCGAAGACCTCCCACTCCATCCTGCCGATCACCTCCAGGAACCGCTCGGCGGTCATCGTCTCCCGCACGTACCCGTCGTGGGTGGCGACGAAGCGGAGCACGCGCCACAGGTCGTCGTAGAGGCCGAACACCTCTTCCTGCCGGCGTTGATGGAGCGCGCGGCCGTAGTCGGACGCCGGCGGCGCCTCGCAGGCCAGGCGCTCGGCGGCGTTGAACAGCACGCGCACCCGGTCCAGCACCGGTTGCTCCGGGTGCAGCTTGACGTTCAGCTCCGCCGCCGCGCGGGCGAGGACCAGCTCCTTGAACGACTGGATGCGAGCCTCCAGCGTGGCGTCCTCCTCCGGCCGGATGCCATAGCGCCGCTCGATCATCGACAGCACCGCGTCGCCGTCCACCCTCAGGCGCCGGTACAGCCCCTCGGGATCGGTGCGGCGGTCGAGCGGCAAGCCCAGCTTGCGCTCCAGTCGCGCCAGCCCGGCGTCGATCTCGCCGCTCATGTCGCGCACGTAGGCGTACTTGATGCCCAGCGGCACGAAGTAGAGCGGCGGGGGGTCGCCGTGCGCCGCCATGTCTTCCAGGGCCCAGAAGGCCATCTGCGCCACCCCGACCTGGAATGGCATGAGGGTGTCGTTCTGCCCGCAGGCTTCACCCTCAGGGCAGATCACGAGCCACTGGTCTCCGGCGGCAAGGAGGCGCCGTGTGGTGCGGAAGGACTCGGTGTCGTGCCCGCCGCGGGCGATGGAGTAGCAACCCAGCTTCTGCATGATCCAGCCCTTCAAGGGCCGGCGAAAGCACTCCTTGCAGGCCAGGTAGTGGAACCGGTCGCCGAGGCGGGCCGAGAGGTGGAAGACGACCAGCGGATCGATCCCGGTGGGATGGTTGGGGCACAAGACCACTCGCTGGCCGCGGAGCGAGCGCAGCCGGGCGAGGGTCTCTTCGTCGAACTCGCAGGCCACGATCTTGCAGCCGAGCCGGAGGATCAGCGGCGTGAGAGCCTGGACCACGCCGATCATCCACCGGCTGTCACGCGGCGGCCGGAACGCGATGGGATGCCGCGCCGCGGACGGCGGCTCGGCCCGTGCGCCGCTGACGGACCATCTCCCCGGCATGGCCGGCCCCTCCTCCCAATCCGTCCGTAAACTGACATCATGACACGGAGGTCGTTGGCAGGTGACGTGGCGGGGTTTCGGCGCAAAAGGGGGGAGTCCTCGTGCCAGGGCGCTGCTCGCGCCGATGGGTCTGGATCCGGCCCTCTCCCACCGGGAGAGGGGGCCTGATCCTGGGTGACCAGACAGCCGCTCAGACCGTCGCGTACCGCCCCATGGCGCGGAACTTCTGGTACCTGCGCTCGAGCAGGTCGGCGGTGGCGAGCTGGCTGAGCCGCGCCAGGGCGGCGGCGACGGCCGTCTCCAGCCGTTGCGCGACCTCGGTGGGGTCGCGGTGGGCGCCGCCGCGCGGCTCCTCGATCACCTCGTCGCAGAAGCCGAACTCGAACGCGTCGGCGGCCGACAGGCGGAGCGCGTCGGCGGCCTCGGCGTTGAGCGACGCGTCGCGCCAGATGATGCTCGCGCAGCCCTCGGGGGTCAGCACCGCGTAGTAGCTGTACTCCAGCATGATGAGGTGGTCGGCCACGCCGAAAGCAATGGCGCCGCCCGAGCCGCCCTCGCCGATCACGGTGGCCACGATGGGCACGGGGAGGCGGGCCATCTCGAGCTGTGACGAGGCGAGCGCCTCGCTGATGCCGGTCTCCTCCGCCTCCGGCGTGCAGGCGGCACCAGCCGTATCGACGAAGGCCAGCACCGGCCTGCCGAACCGCGCCGCGAGCTGCATGATGCGGACGCCCTTGCGGTAGCCGCCGGGCCCGGACAGGCCGAAGTTGCGCAGCTTGCGCTCGGCCACGCTGCGGCCCTTCTGGTGACCCACCACGCCCACCGGCGTGTCGCCGCGGAACATCCCCATCCCGGCCACCACCGCGCCATCGTCGCCGTTGCGGCGGTCGCCGTGCATCTCGCAAAAGTCGCGGCACATCATGGCCACGTAGTCGAGGGTGTAGGGCCGGTCCGGATGCCGGGCGAGCTGCACCCGGTCGAGCGGCGTGAGGGAAGCGAAGATGTCCTCCTGGAGCTGCGCGTAGTCGGCGCGCACCTGCTCGATCCCGGCGGCGATCTCGGCCCGGCGGGCGGCGGTGTCCTCGCCGTTCGCCGACGCATCCTCCGACTGCCGCAGCTCCTCCTCGAGCGCGGCCTGGCGTTCCCGGAGGTCGGCGAGCGGCTGCTCCAGCGGGATGAAGCGCATCAGGGAGTCCTCAAGCCGGCCGGCCGCGGGCCGAGGAACCAGCTCAGCAGGCCGATCACCGTGGCGCGGAGCCGCGCGCGGTCGCAAACCATGTCCACGAACCCGTTCTGGAGGTGGAATTCCGCCGTCTGAAAGTCGTCGGGAAGCTGGATGCGCAGCGTCTGCTCGATCACGCGCCGTCCGGTGAACCCGATCAGCGCCCCGGGCTCGGCCAGGATAACGTCGCCCAGCGAAGCGTAGGAGGCCATCGTGCCGGCCAGGCTGGGGTCGGTGAGGAGCACCAGGTAGGGCACTCCGGCGGCCTGCATGCGGGCCACGGCGGCGGAGGTCTTGGCCATCTGCATCAGCGAGTGGAGTCCCTCCTCGACCCGCGCGCCGCCGGTCGCCACGCTCATCAGGACCGGCTTGCGCTGCTCCACGGCGCGCTCCATGGCGCGGGTGACCTTCTCGCCCACGGCGGCGTTCATGGTGCCGGCGCGAAAGTGGAAGTCGAGCACGCCGAGGATCACCGGGTAGCCGCCGAGCAGGGCCTCTCCGGTGACGATGGCCTCGGGCAGGCCCGTGCGCTCGGCGGCGCCGCGGAGCTTGTCGGCGTAATCGGGAAAGCCGAGGGGATCGGCGGAGACAAACTCGGCGCCGAACTCGCGGAAGGAGCCCTCGTCCACGAGCATCGCGATCCGCTCGCCGGCCCGCAGGCGCTGGTGGTAGTTGCAGCGCGGGCAGACGCGCAGCAGGTTCTCCCACTCCTTGCGGTAGACCAGCTCCTTGCACCGGGCGCACTTCACCCAGTCGGGAGTGGTGGCGGCGTCGTCACCCTTGGAGCGGCTCATGCGGTCGCAGCCTCCGGACTTGACAGTGTTCTTGCGGCCTCACTAGAATGAGCCCGGAAAGTGTCCTGCCCATGGCCCAACCCGATCTGCCCGAAATCCGTGCTCGGATCGACGCGCTCGACGGCGAGATCCTGGAGAGGTTGCGCCAGCGGGCTAGTATCGTCGAAGAAGTCATTTCGTGCAAGCGCCAGAGCGGGGAGCCCGTCTACCACCCCAACCGCGAGCGCGAGATCCTCGAGCGGGTCGCCGGCACGGACCTGGGCGACTTCCCCAAGGCCGCTGCCGAAGCCGTGTTTCGCGAGATCATCATCGCCTGCCGCGGGCTGCAGTCGCAGGCCACGGTGGCCTTCCTCGGCCCCACCGGCAGCTTCACCGAGATGGCCGCGCGGCGGCTCTACGGCGCCGCCGTGGGCTACCAGCCGCTGAGCAGCATCCGGCAGGTCTTCTCCGCTGTGACCCGCAGCGAGGCCCACTACGGCGTGGTCCCGGTGGAGAACTCCACCGCCGGCACCATCCGCGAGGTGCTCGATCTGCTCGCCGACACGCGCCTCACCATCGTCGGCGAGACCTTCGTCGACGTGCACCACTGCCTGCTCTCCCACGCCCCGCTGAAGAGCATCCGAGTGGTCTACTCGAAGGACACGGCGCTGGAGCAGTGCCGCGGCTGGCTGGCGGGTCACCTCCCGCGGGCCCGGCTGGTAGCCACCGACTCCACCACCGCCGGCGCGCGGCGGGCGGCCGGCACGCGGGTGGGCGCCGCCATTGCGCCGCTCAACGCAGGGGACGCCTATGGCCTCGGCGTGGTGGCGGAGAACATCGAGGACCGGCAGGACAATCGCACCCGCTTCTTCGCCCTGGGCCACGACAAGGTACCGGCCTCCGGGCGCGATAAGACTTCGCTGGTCCTCGCGGTGTCGCACCGGCCGGGGGCGCTGGTGCAGGCGCTGGGCGTGCTGCGCGATCACCAGCTCAACATGACCCTGATCGAGTCGCGCCCGTCGCCGTACCGGGCGTTCGAATACCTCTTCTACATCGACCTCGAAGGGCACGAGACGGACGCGAGCATCCAGGGCGCGCTGGCCGAGATGCGCGGTGTGTGCCTGCTGTGCGAGGTGCTGGGGTCGTACCCGCTGGCGGGCTAGGGTGGGGGATCGCGCCGCTCCGCCTGCGCGTCTTCCGCCTCCGTCTTGCTGCGAGCGGCTTCGTCTTCGCGCTCCACCGCGCCTTCTGCGTCCTTGGCCCATCGCCTCGGCAGATCGACTGGGATCCCCCACGCCTTGGCTGCCGCGGCCGGGGAGGACCGCACGCACTCGATCGTGTGCTCCTTGTTCGGCCACTGCTCGTGCTCAGTGGCACGGAGACTCCCCGGCGCCTTGTCCCAGGAGTGGTGCTCGGAGTGGTAGCGGAACAGCCAGATGTACCGCCCATGCGTGCTGCTCAGAATGTGGGTGGAGACCAAAGCTCGTCCGTACCAACGGTCCCCCACGCGGGTCATGGCGGCGTGCCGCACCCAGAACGAAGTGCCGTCCTCGCCCTCGGAAGCGCGGACGGCATCTTCCACCAGCCGGACCAGCAGCAGCTTCTCGGCATTCAACCCGGCATCCGGTTCGTCGTGGCTGGTCCACGACTTGGGCGCCGGGTGCATGGGATCCCGGTCGTCGCGCTCCTCGTCCGACTTGGCGAACCATCTCTCGCGGCTACGCTCCAGGCGCACACTCAGGCACCTGCCGCGGCCGTGGTGAACCGGACCGGGGACCAGGACGGTCGCCACGTCGGATCCCGGGCCGCCGGCGACCAGGGTGGTCACCCGACCCGGCCGGTCGGCGTGCCTGGCCGGGTAGCCCTTCGGGGCGCAGTCGTCTGCAACGGTAGAGGAGGCGTAGCTCAGAGCCGCGGCGAGCACCTCCAACTCGGCCGCCGGCAGGAGTAGCCAACGGCCCTCCGGGCGGCCGTGAGCCGCAGGACTGGGAGGCCTGATGGGTGCGGGCGTTGTGCTTGGTGTAGCGGCACGGGTGGGCAGCGGGGCCGCGGCGGGATCCGGCTCCGGACGCGGGGGCACAACGGGGCCAGCCGAAGGGACGGCGGCGGCGCCGCTGCCGACTCGCTCACGCCACCATCCTCGCTGAGCCGCGATGCCGAGCAGCAAGCCGACCAGCGCCGCACCGAGGACCAGGTTGACCCGCCGCCACGCCCGCCCCTTCATGGCCGGTCCCTCGCGGCCGCCTAAGCCCGCGGGATGTTCAGCATCTCGCACCGCTGCCGCACCGCGGCGAGCTGCTCCTGGAACGCCGGCAGATTGCCCGCCGAGGTGATGTTCTCCAGCCGCTCCTTCAGGCCCGGGATCTGCCGCAGCATGGTGCCCAGGATGTAGGAGTGCTCCACATCCGACTCCGTGGGCTGCATGCCGGTCCGGTTGAGGAACGCCGCGAGCTGCTTGCGCTGCTCGTCGTCCAGCGCGTCGGTGGTGTACGAGAGCAGCTTGATCAGCGTGCGCGAGAGCAGGTGGAAGTCGCCGTCGAGCACCAGCAGGGCGACACGGTCGGCGCTGTGGTGCGAGGCGTCGAGGTAGCCGCCCATCAGCTTGGCGATCAGCGTATACGGCGCACAGATCACCTTCCAGAACGCATTGGTCTCGCGGAGCACGCTGACGAAGGAGCGCCAGAACACGTTGCGCGCCTTGACGTGGCCGAGCATCGTGGCCAGGAGCGCCTCGAACTCGTTGGGCGCCAGGACCTGGTGCAGCCGGTGGCTGACGAGGATGTAGGGCGAGGTCAACCCGCGCACCGTCGCCGCGACCGCCGGCGAATCCACCACGAACGCTTCGGGCGACTTCTTGATGTCCAGCACACGGCAGATCCGGTTGAGCGACAGCCGCACCTCCTGAAACTGCGACCCGGAGACCTTGCTCCGCGGGTAGTCCTTGATGATCCGCTTGCGGGCCGACGCCGAGGCGACGAAGACCCCGAACAGGCCGAGCAGGAGCCAGATCAGGAGGTCGAGGGCGTAGGGCCGCAGGCCCTTGCCGCCCAGGAACTGAATGCCGCCGATCACCCCGCTGTAGAGGATCAGCGGGATCACTACGCCGAACAGCTTGGCCTGTGTCTCGGCCGGGTCCTTGAGCTTGCCCACGCGAAGCTGGGGCACCTTCTGCTGTTTGACCCTGACCCGCTTGCCCATCCGACTCTCCTCGGCCCAGCACGCCCGCTATGGCGTCGAGAACCGGACCCGCATCGTCCCGTCGTCGTCTTCGGCAGCCAACACCGCCACCCGGCCGCGCCAGCGGAGGGTGCGCCCGACACGCTCGCCCGCCGGCCACAGCTCGAACAGCTCCGCCACGCGCCCCGCCGGGCTGGGCTGTTCGTCGTAGCCCAGGGCCTCGTCGAGGGCCGCGAGGCGCAGGTCGCCCGGCACCTCGAGCGCCGCGCCCGGATCCGCTGCCGGCGCCTCGTCCAGACCTCGTCCGTCGTCCGGCGCGAGCGCCAGCGCCGCCACCTCGGTGATGCGCGTGCCCTCGAGGCCCAACACCATCAGCAGTACCCGCGCGGACGGCGTCACCAACAGGTGCACTTCATCGGGCTCGGGCAGATCGCCGGCCAGCGCCAGCACGAGGCCGCCAGCCGTATTGTAATCGGCTTCCGCCGGCGACTCAATCCCCAAGCACGCCGTCAGCTCCGCCAGCTCCGTCCGCCCGGCCACCACCCAGCCGCCTGCGGCCCGCTCCACGATGTCGGCCGGCGGCGCGTCCGTCTCGTCGTGGATCTCGCCGACGATCTCCTCCACCACGTCTTCCACCGTCACCAGGCCGGCGGTGCCGCCGTATTCGTCGATGACAATGGCCATCGAGCTCTTGTGCGCCCGCAGCGCCGTCAACAGCGTGGCCAGCTCGGCCGACTCGGCCACGAACAGCGGCTGCCGCGCCACCTCGCCCACACTGCCCGCGCCCGGCAGGTACTCGAGCACGTCCCGCGCGTGCACCAGGCCGACGATGTCGTCGCGCGAGGCTCCGTACACGGGCAGCCGGCTGTAGCCCGACTCCACCATCAGCTCCGCCGCCGCCGGGAGCGCCGCGTCCGCGGGCACCCCGACGATGTCGATCCGCGGCACCATCACTTCGCCCGCAGTCTTGTCCGGGAACTCCAGGATCTCGGCGATTCGCCGCCGCCGGTCCGGGTCGATGGGCGCCGTGTCGGCCAGCTCGCGGATGGATTCCTCCACCCCCTCGTCGTCGTCGTCGCGGCTGACCGGTGGATCGCCCAGGATCAGCTTCGCCATCCCGCCCCAGGTGCGATAGGCCACGGCGATCCACCAGCTCTGGCGCAAGACCAGCGACTCGGGCCGGGCGGTGGCCACCAGCCGCGGGAGCAGCTCGGCGCCGATGCTGAGCACCACCAGCACCACCAGCGCCACGGTCCAGTGCGGCGCGCCGTCGAGGGTGGCCCGCAGCGCGGCGAGATACCACGCCGCGGCGGCGGCCAGGACGAGGCAGGAGGTGAACCCCACCCGCAGCGCCGCCTGCACCACGTCGCGCTGGGCCAAGAGCGTCGCCAGGGCGTCGGCGCGGCGGTTGCCCTCGTCACCGAGCGCCCGCAAGCGCGCCCGGCTCACGGCCGAAACCCCGGCATGGCACAGCGCGAACCGGTAGGCCAGCAGTGCCACCAAGACGAGCACCGCGGTGACCGCCCAGAGCTGATCCTCGACCGGCGCCATGCGGAACGGCATCTAGGCGGTCCTCCCGCGCGGCTCGCGGTACAGCCTGCGCTCGGTGCGCACGGTCTCGATCCGGCCGTCGGCATCCACCTCCTCCACCACCAGCCGCACGCCGCCGGAGGCCCAGGACTGTGCCTCGTACGGCCCGTCCCCGAGTTGCGCCGCGAGGAACGCCGCCACGGGCGTGTCCGGATCGCCCGGCAGGCCGATGCTGTGCTCCGCCAGCTCGCGCAGGGTCCGCCGGCCGCTGCAGCTCCACACCTCCACCACCGGCTCCTGGTCGGACTCGTCCACAATCTCGCCCACCAGCTCCTCGACCACGTCCTCCACGGTCAGGATCCCCGCCACGCCGCCGTAGGGATCGTCCACCACCGCCAGCGACACCCGCTCGCGCCGGAGCGCGGCGAGCACGTCGTTGAGCGGCTGGTCCATGCGCAGGTGCAGCGGCGGCCGGGGCGCCTCGGTGAAGAGAAGCCTCCGCACCGAGCTCGGCGGCTCGCCCAGCAGGTACTTCAGGATGGTTTTGACGTGAACGATGGCGATGATGTTGTCCACCGTCCCGCGCTGCACCGGGAAACGACTGTAGTGGGACTCGAGCACGCGCCGACGCGCCTCGTCGAAGTCCATCGCCACGTCGAGGTACTGCACCTTCACCCTGGGAACCATCACGTCGGCGGCGGTGAGGCGCGAGAAGTCGATCTCGCGCCGCAGCAGCTCGCTCTGCACGATGCTCAGGTCGCCCTGGTGGCTGCCCACCTCGATGGCGTCGGCGAGATCGTCCTCCGGCAGGCCGAGGCTGTCCGTCTCGCCCTCGAGCCGCCGCCAGGCGCGGTCAGCCATCCACACCAGCGGCACGAGCATCGGGCGGAACGCCTCCACCGCCGCCTGCGCCAGCAGGTCGCTCCACCGCCCCGGTCGCTCTGAGCCGCGGTTGGCCAGGCGGCCGGGGAGGAGCACCACCAGGGGCAGCCCCAGCAGCACCACGAGCGTGGTGGCCCAGAACGGCACCAGTGGCACCCCACGGCTCGCACCCACCGGTCCCGCCACCGCCTCCAGCGCCAGCCAGGCCGAGGCGAAGAGCAGCAGCGTGAGCACGAAGGGGATGGTCAGGTCGACCCAGCGGGCCTTCTCGATCAGGTGGGCCAGGCGCCGCCCGCCCTTGCCGAGCGACTCGATCCGCTGCCGGCTCCACCGCCGCAGGTCCAGGATCAGGGCGTAGCTCAGCGCCGCCGGCGCCAGCAGGCCATGGAGGATGAGGAAGATCGCGCTCAGCCCGAGGAGCAGCCAGCGGCGGGTGTGGACCGGCCAGCCGGCGGTGGCGCTGCCGGTAAGGTAGAGGCTGCAGAGGGCGAGTCCGACCAGCGCCAGACCGAGGAGGCGACGCGGCGGCGGACTGTTACTGGGTTCGTTCATCGCCGGCAGGTGGCAGGGATGGCGTTACTATAGCACACGCCTGCCGGACGGCCCAAGTTCGGCGACGAGGCTGCTGAGCGCTTCACGCCACCTCGATCCGCTTGACGTCGATCCGCGCCGGGTCGCACACGCCCAGCGAGCGCGGCGGTGCCGCGGCGGCCTTCAGGTAGCCCGGTTCGCGCCCGACCCGCGCCAGCGGCGGCAGCCCGCGCTGCTTCCGGATCCCGTCGAGCAGGCCGTAGGCGATCTGGTCGTGGGCCACCGGGTCGGTGGCGAGGAGCAGGCTGTCGGCGGCGAAGCGAAACCGCGGGTTGCTGGTCGGCCCGCCCTCGTAGACCACCCACAGCGCGTCGCCGATCACCAGCCGGTGCGCGTTCCGGATCGGCGGGAAGCAGTTGACCTCGGCCACGTGGGGGCTGGCCTGCTGCTCGTGCAGCTTCTGGGGGTTGTCGATGCTCCCGAAGTGGTTCTTCAGCGCGCCGGTCACGCCGCAGACGTTGTGGTCCTTCAGCACGGGCAGGTTGATCAGCGCGGTGGTGGACTGGGTCAAGACGCGGGTGATGCGCTGCTCCACCCGGCCTGAGCGGTGAGTTCTCGGGTCATACCCCAGCTCGGCATGGTCCGTGCTGACCACGCGGTAGCCGGCGGGGTTGACGCCCAGCGTGTATCCGGCGCGCTCCAGCTCGCGCTCGAAGCGGTCGTAGACGCGCACGCGCTCGCCCGGCACACCGGCCGCCATCACGCCGCGGGCGACGAGGTCGGCCAGGTCGGGCGAGGTGGCGGTCTGCGCGGCGATGGTGTTGACCTTGATCGCGACGACGTCTTCGGGCCGGACGTACTCCGCCCACGCGGCGGCGCCGGACTTGCCGCAGAGCTGCGCCAATCCAGCGTCGAGCATCGGTTGCAGCACGGCCCGCCGCTCGTCGCCCTTGAGTGCGGCGACGCCGGGGCGATGGACCACGACCACCAGCGTCCGGCCCGGGTCGGCGGCACGCGCGCGATGCACGGTCAGACCAGCGGCCATGGCCACGGCCGACCCGATGAACTCGCGCCGTCTGACGCCTTTGCTCACACCGCTCCCCGTTTCCACGGCGATTCGCCGCCTGCTGGTGAGTACCCTTCTCCGCGCACGACCAACCGCACGGACAGCCGGCGAACGCGCGGTACGACGGCTTCGCAACAGTAATGCAATGGACGGAACGGCGCGGGCATCTTGGACGGCGCCGCGGAGCAGAGTACACTGGCCTCCATTCTGGGGATGGCGCGGCTCCGGGTGCCCAGGTGCCGCGTCGCCAAGGCAGCGCCCAAGGGGAGAGCAGCATGAACGCGTACCGTGCGGCCTTGCTGGCCGTAGTCCTGCTGGCCGTTCCATCGCTGTGCGCCGGGGACGACCTTGCCACGCTGGAAGCGGCGCTGAAGACGCGCGCCGCATTGGGCAGCGAGTTGACGGCGCGGGTCGCCTCGCTGTACTGGCAGACGTTCAAACAGGTGAAGACCACCGGGCCGACGACGTTGGAGGAGGCCGAAGCGAAGATGGCCGCGGCACCGGAGCAATGGGGGTTCCAGATGGCCAAGACCGCCTACGTCCGTGTCAGCCACGGCGAGAGCGTGACCCAGTACTGGAACACGAGCCGTCCGCCGAATGGCAACTTCACGGACCAGGTCCTCTACCGCTGGCAGGACGGCACGCACTCCGAGGAGGCGCTCTTCGACAGCTTCATGGGCGCGCGGGTGCTGGTCGGCGAGCCGCTGGATCCGACCACCGGCTACGAAGGTGTGCTGGGGTTGGGTCGCGGCGAGGGCACCCTCCTGGACTCCCTCAAGCCGCCGCTCGAGGCGGAGCAAGGCGTCATGTTGCGTGGCCACGCCTGCCTGCGTGTGACTGGGGCCGACGGCCAGCTCTGGTTGGCACCGGACCTGGGATACGCTCCGTTGCGGCAGACCCACTGGTCTCCGGCGGAGAGGCTGATCGGCGGACAGCCCGGCAAAACCGAGGCCATACCGGGCACCATCCGCCTCGAGGTGACCGACTGGTGGGGCTATCACCAGGCCGGTCAAGCCCAGGTGTCCCGGTTCAGGCTCTTCCGTGCCTTTCAGGAGACCGAGCACGAACGGCACATACTGACCCTGTCGTTGGATCGGATCGAGAAGGCGGCCGTTGGGCCGGAGGAAGCTGCGAAGCTGGCGGGGCCGGCCCTGCACGTCCCGACCCTCGTGGGCTCCACGGTGCAGCACGGCCGCTCGCTGCCCGGGCTCACGTCAGAGCAGTTCGGCCTCAGCGCCCGGGACGTCTGGACCATCGGCGAGGGCGACGGCGAGCGGTGGGGCATCTCCATCAAGCAGCTCACCGAGGATGTGATGCTGAAGCTGCCCGTAGACCCGTTCTTCGAGGGGAAGTAGGCCCTACTCCGCCGCGTCGTCGAACAGCCCCGCCGCGAACGCCCTGGGCTGGAAGTCCACCAGGTCGCGCGGCCGTTCGCCCGTGCCGAGGAACTTGATCGGCACGCCCAGTTCGCCCGCCACCGTGATCACCACGCCGCCCTTGGCCGTGCCGTCGGTCTTGGCGACCACCAGTCCGGTCACGGGCACCGCCGTGCAGAACAGCTTGGCCTGCCGCACCGCGTTCTGCCCGGTGGTGGCGTCCAGCACCAGCAGCACCTCATGCGGCGGGCGGCCGAGCGCGCGCTCGGTCACCCGGCCGAGCTTCTTCAGCTCCTCCATCAGGTTGACCTTGGTGTGCAGCCGGCCCGCGGTGTCGGCGATCACGAACTGGTGGCCGCGCGCTTTGGCCGCCTCGATGGCGTCGTAGATCACCGCCGCCGCGTCGCCTCCGGGCTGCTGCCGGACGATGTCGCAGCCGATCCGGTCGGCCCAGATCTCGAGCTGCTCGATGGCCGCCGCGCGGAAGGTGTCGCCCGCCGCCAGGAGCACCTTGTGCCCGTCCTGCATCAGCCGGTAGGCCAGGCGTGCGCAGAAGGTGGTCTTGCCGGTGCCGTTGACGCCCACGACCATCACCACGGTGGGACCCTCGTCGGCCACGGTGAGGGACGCGGTGTGCTGCTCGAGCACGGCGGTGACCGCATCGCGGAGTAGCCCGCGGACGACCTCGGGGTCGGTGGTGCGGTCGGCCTCGGCCTGCCGGCGGACCTCCGCCACCAGGCTGATGGTCGTCTCGGCGCCGACGTCGGCGCGGATCAGCTCGTCTTCGAGCTCGTCGTAGAAGTCGTCGTCGAGCGCCTCGCGGCGGTCGATGAGCTGGCGGGCGCGGCGGAAGAAGTCGCGCAGCATGAGGGCGGTCTCCGAG
>JACPDV010000687.1 GCA_016183835.1 Armatimonadota bacterium | reverse complement strand
GCGGTCGGGTGAGGGCCTTCCCAGGCCGCGCAAACGGCCATCACCCCAACCCTCTCCCGGCGGGAGAGGGGGCCGGATGCGGACGGATTTGATTCCAGATCTCGCCCCTATCTCAACCAATTCCATTGCCACCCGGATCATGTGGAACCACAGTGCGTTCCAGTGGTCCAATAAGCAGCGGTGACGTGTACACCGACCGGCCAGCCGGCCGCTAGAGGGATACCTCGTCCGCGCTTGTTGCGCCGATGTTGACGAAAAACCGGCGGCCACTCCATCATCTGCTCTTGACAAGCCTCCTCCGGCGGGCTACATTCGGACATGGGTCGGATTGGGGTACTATGGTGTAAAACTCCAATCCGCCTCCGATGGGTGGATCCGGAGGCCTTCGCGCGATGCTGGCGGGGACTTACGACGTCAAGTTCGATGCTGCCTCGCGCTTCACGGTGCCCGCGCGGCTGCGCGCCGGTTTCGACGGCGACGTCCTGATCGTCACCGCCGGCGTGCCCATCGGCCGCAATCTCCTCCTTTTCGAAGAGGCCCAGTTCAAGACCTACTTCACCAGCGTCTTCCGCGACGCCGCGGCGGACTTCGACGAGGACCAGCTCAGCGTCAAGCGCTTCATGCTGGGCAGCTCGGCCACCATGAAGTTGGACAGCGCAGGGCGCGGAGTGGTGCCGGCCGAACTGCTGCATTCGGTGGGGATCAGCGAGGATGCCCGGGTGGTCGGCATCGGCGACATGGCCGAGATTTGGGCGGTCGGGCCGCACGAGCGCTGGCGCGAGAGCATGGACAGCGACGAGATGAAGATCCGCTGCGCCGACGCCCGCCGCCGTCTCGCCGCCGCGCGCATGGGACAGGGGGGTGGGGTGTGACCGTCCCGTCCCAGCACCCACCCGTGATGGTGGCCGAGCTCCTCGCGCTGATGGGGTTCGCTGCCGGGCAGGTGATGTGCGATGGGACCCTGGGCGACGCCTCGCACCTGCTCGCGATCCTCCCGCTCCTGGCCCCCGGCGGCCGTGTCCTGGCGCTCGACCTGGATCAGGAATCGTTGGCCCGGGCGCGGGAGCGGGTGGGCACGCCGCCGGTGGAGGTCGAGTTCCGCCACGCGTCGTTCGCCGACCTGGCCGGCTTGGCCGCCGGCTTCGCGCCGCACGGATTCGACCGCATCTTGCTCGATCTGGGGCTCTCGATCGCCCAGACCCGCGGCAGGTTCAGCTTCCGCGGCGAGCACCCGCTGGACTTCCGGCTCGACCGCAGCCGGGGCGAGACCTGCGCCGAGTACCTCGCGCGCGTGCCCGAGCCCGAGCTGGTGCGGGTGCTGCAGGACTACGGCGGCGAGCCGCACGCGCGGCGCATCGCCGCCGAGATCGTGCGCCGCCGGCAGACCGCGCCGCTGCGCACCACCGCCGAGCTGGCCGAGGCCGTGCTCTGCGCCTATCCGCCGCGCGCCCGGCACGGCCGGCTGCATGTCGCCACTCGGACGTTTCAGGCCTTGAGAATCCAGGTCGCCGACCTGCTCGGCGCCCTGGACACCGCCCTCCGCGATGCCCCGCGCCTGCTGCGCGCCGGAGGGAGACTAGCCGTGTATGCCTACCATTCGGCGGAGGATCGCCGCGTGAAGCTGGCCTTTCGAGCGCTGGCCGAGAGCGGTGAGTTCGAGCTGTTGACCCGCCGTGCCGTGCAGAGCTCGCGCACCGAACGCGAGCAGAATCCCGGTTCACGCTCGGCAAAGCTCCGCGTGCTTCGCGCGCGGGGCGGGGCGGACCGGAGTGGGGAGAACTAAGATGGCGCAGTCGCTTCCTGTGCTGCCCGAGATCCAGGCCACGCGCGCGCAGACGCCGGCACGGCCCGAGCCCGAGCGCCCGTCCGGGCCGGGCGCCGCCCTCGATCGGCCCGCCTTGCCATTCAACAAGAACGAGCTCTACGCCATCGCCGGCGTGCTCCTGCTCGCCTCGCTCGCCACCGCCATCACGCTCTTCTACCTGACTGCGTTCGCCAAGGTAGGGGCCAAGGGCGCGCTCCAGCAGAAGCTGCAGAGCCGGCTCGGCGAGCTGCGGCAGGACAACGGCGTCCTGGAGGGCGTCTCCATCAAGGACGGCCGCGGCGAGCGGCTCGACGAGGAGGCGCAGCGGCTGGGGCTGGTGGTCTTCAGCCCCGAGCGCACGGATCACCTCACCGTCCCCGCCAGCCTGGTGCAGAGCGGGCCGCCCGTCGCGGTGCCCGCCGGCGGCGGGCTCGCGGCGACGCCGGCGGCCTGGCCGGTGCGGGCCGGGCTCTGACCCGCCGCGGGAGACCCCCATGCGTCGCGACTCACGGCTGGAGCTCGTCGAGGGCTTCTACGCGGTGTTCCTGGCGGCGGTGCTGTGCCGGCTGTTCTGGGTTCAGGTGTGGGTGCCGGAGAAGTACAACAACCCCACCGGCGTGCCGTACCACCGCGAGACGCGACTCGCCGCCGGGAAGGGCGAGATCGCCGATCTCCAGGGCCGCATCCTGGCTCGCTGCGTGAAGGTCTCGTCGGTGGCGGCCGACCCGCAGATGGTTGCCGACCCGGCCGCGGCCGCCCGCGTCCTGGCGGCCTGGCTGCCCGTCGGCGAGGCCCGGCTGTGCGCCCTGCTGAGCGGCCGCTGGCGCCGGGTGATGCTCCGCCGCGATGTCACGGGCGAGGTGGTGGACGCCCTCCATCCGCTGCTGCAGAGCGGCGTGCTGAGCCTCACCAGAGAGCTCAGCCAGCCCACGTACAGTGTCTACCTCTACCCCCGGCAGCTCCAGCCGAGCCCCAGCGAGCGCGCCGATCTGGCGCTGGTGCTGGGCCAGGCGCCGACGGACCTGGAGGCGCTCCTGGGCTCCAGCGACGAGGTGGTGCGCCTCAGGGAGCCGGTGGACGAAGCCACTCAGCAGCGCCTCCAGCGGCTCGGGCTGGCCGGCCTGGTGGTGCGGCAGAACCCCCGCCGCACGGTGCCAACCATCTGGCTGGAGCCGGTGGAGCAGGCCGTCGGGCTGGTCAAGGAGCCGGTGGAAGAGACGGTCCGCGACCCGGGCGAGCCGCCCGAGTACGCGCTCGTGCCGCGCCTGAGACAGGGCGTGTGGGAGGCCCTCGAGCCGCTCTGGAAGGGCGTCGCCCGGCCGCGCCAGGAGGTCGTCGAGGAGCGCCTGCAGGTGCCCTTCGTCTACCTCGCCCGGCAGCTTCCCACCGAGGTGGGCGAGGCCGTGAAGCGGGCGGTCGAGCTGCATCAGCTTGCCGGAGTGTGGGTCGCCGACGAGTCGCGCAGGGACTACCCCCAGGGCGCGCTGGCCCACGCCCTTCTCGGCCGCTGCGACGTGGACGAGGTCGGGATCAGCGGGCTGGAGCGGGCGCTCAACCAGGTGCTCAGCGGCGTCGACGGCTATACCCGGCGGACCATCGCCAAGAACGGCTGGCCGATCGTCCTCGAGCGCGACGAATCGGTGCCGCCCGTGCACGGCCGGACCGTGCAGTTGACCGTGGACGCCTACCTCCAGTCGGTGGCCGAGAAGGCGGTGCAGGGCGCGGTCGACCAGTTCGATGCCGACTGGGGGGTGTGCGTGGTGGTGGAGCCCGCCACCGGCGAGGTGCGGGCGCTGGTCAACGTGGTCTCCTCGACGCGCAAGGTGCCCGACTACAACCGCTGCCTCTGCGTCGCCTACGAGCCGGGCTCCATCGCCAAGCCGGTGGTCGTGTCCGGTGCGCTGGATGGTCACCTCGCCTCACCGAGGGAGGGTTTATTTTGCTCCGGGACCATCCAGGTCGGGCGCACCACGTTGCACTGCATCGACCGGCACCTGGACGAGACCGTGGCCGAGGCGGTGCGCGATTCGTGCAACTCGGTGATGGTTCAGGTGGGGCAGCGGCTCGGGCGCGAGGGGCTGGAGCGCGCGTTCCGCAACCTGGGGCTGTTCGACACCACCGGGCTGGGCGGCCCGCGCGAGGAGTCCGTCGGCGTGATCCACCCCGACTTCCCGGACGGCGGCTGGAGCGCGCAGAAGGTGGCCACCGTCTCTTACGGCAAGGGCGTGCAGTGCACGGCGGTGGAGCTGGCGCGCGCCTACTGCGCACTGGCCAACGGCGGGCAGCTCCCGCGGCTGCGGCTGGTCAAGCGCATCCTGGGCCGCGATGGGCGCGTGCTGGTGGACTCGCCGCCGGAGCCGGGGCCGCAGGTGCTCACCCACCAGACCGGGGCCGAGCTGCGCGCCATGCTCCGCAGCGTGGTGGCCGATCCCCACGGCACCGGAGCGCTCGCCGCCAGCAAGCTCTACGATTTCGGCGGCAAGACCGGCACGTCCATCGGTTACCACGAAGGCGACCCGCGGGTGGTGTCGTTTGTCGGCTTCGGGCCTTACAACCAGCCGAAGCTGTTGTGCCTGATCTCGGTCAGTGAGCCGCGGCTGGGCAGCCGCTGGGGGGCCACCACCTGCGGCGCCGCCTTCAGGGAGGTGATGGAGCGCAGCCTGGACTACCTCGGTGTGCCGCCGAATCCCCCCGCAGGGGGCACGCAATGACCCTGGGGGAGCTGACCGCGGGGTGGCTCCGGGCCGAGCCCGCCGCGCTCGAGCTGCGCGGGCTGAGCGCCGATTCGCGCCAGTGCGGGCCGGGCTACCTCTTCGTCGCCCTGCCGTTCCTCGACCGTGCCGGCTTCCGCCACGACGGGCACGACTTCGTTGCCGGCGCCGTGGCCCGCGGCGCCGTGGGCGTGATCGCCACCGAGGCCGAGCGGGCCCGCCGGGCCGCGCCCGCCGTACCGGTGTTGGAGCATCCCGACACGCGCTGGCTGCTCCCCCGACTCGCGGCCCGCTGGTACGGCGACCCCAGCCACGCGCTCAGCCTCGTCGGTGTGACGGGAACCAACGGGAAAACTACAGTAACCTATCTTATCTGTGACATCCTGGAGGAGGCCGGGCTCCGGACCGTGCTCGCGGGGACCGTCGTCACGCGGGTGGATCGGGAGCTGCGTGAGGCCACCACCACCACGCCTGACCCCGTCACTCTTCAAGCGCTGTGGCGCGAGGCGGCCGATGCCGGCATCACCGCCGGGGCGATGGAGACCAGCAGCCACGCGCTCGACCAGCACCGGGTCGATGCTACCCGGTTCGAAGTCGGGGTGTTCACCAACTTGACGCAGGACCACCTGGACTACCACGTCACGATGGAGGACTACGGTGCGGCCAAGGCCCGGCTCTTCGCCGCGGACGAGACGGGCTGGGCGCCGCGGGCCGTGGTCAACGTGGACGACCCGTGGGGGAGGCAGATGGCTGCCTCCGCGGCGCGGCCCGGGCTGACATTCGGAATCGAGTCGGCCGACGCCGACGTGCGGGCCAGTGACGTTGTGTTCGACGCGCAGGGCACCCGGTTCTGGGTCACCACGCCGGCGGGCGAGTGGGAGCAGAGGCTGCGCCTGGTCGGCCGCTACAACGTCAGCAACGCGCTCGCGGCCCTGTCCTCGGCGCTCTGTCTGGGCGTCGAGCCCGAGGTCGCCGCGGCGGCGCTGAGCCGGGCTGCTGGCGCGCCCGGGAGGCTGGAGCGCGTGGACGAGGGACAGGGCTACCTGGTGCTGGTAGACTACGCGCACACTCCGGACGCGTTGGAGAACGTGCTTCGTGCCGCGCGCGGGTTCACCTCCGGTAGGGTGATCGTTACGTTCGGATGCGGCGGCGACAGGGACCGCACGAAGCGGCCTCGCATGGGCCGGCTGGCGGCGGAGCTGGCGGACCTGGTGGTGGTGACCAGTGACAACCCGCGCACGGAGGCGGCCGGCGCGGTGGTGGACGACATTCTGGCAGGGATCGAGGGGCTGCCGCGCGACGACGTGCGGGTGGAGGTGGACCGGGCCACGGCGATCGGCTTGGCGCTGGGGCTGGCCGGCCCCGGCGATGCGGTGGTGATCGCCGGTAAAGGACATGAAAACTACCAGATCATCGGGACGACGAAAAGTCACTTTGACGACCGCGAAGTGGCGCGGGAATGGTTGCGACGGCATGGCTGAGGCGGCATGGACGGCGGGCTGGGCGGCGGAGGCCACGGGCGCGGAGCTGAGCGGGGCGGAGGCAACACCGTTCATGAGCATCGTCACCGACAGCCGTGAGGTGCGGCCGGGCGCGCTGTTCGTCGCGCTCCGCGGCGAGCGTCTCGACGGGCACCAGTTCGTGCCGGCGGCGTTCGAGGCCGGGGCGGCCGGGGCGCTCTGCGACCGGCCGGTGGAGGCGCCGTCCGGGCGGGCGGTCCTCCGCGTCGCCGACACGGTACGGGCGTACGGCGACCTGGGGCGCGAGTGGCGCCGGCGGTTCGACCCGCTCACCGTGGCGGTCACCGGCTCGTGCGGCAAGTCGTCGACCAAGGAGCTGATCGGCGAGGTGCTGGCGGTCAAGCTGCGCACGCTGCGGAGCCGGGGCAACTACAACAACGAGATCGGCCTGCCGGCCACGCTGCTGGAGCTGCGCGCCGAGCACGAGGCGCTGGTGGTGGAGCTGGCCATGCGCGGCGCCGGGCAGATCGACTACCTGGCCTCGCTGGCGCTGCCGCAGGTGGGCGTGATCACGAACATCGGCTCGAGCCATGCGGAGCTGCTGGGCTCCAGGGCGGCGGTGGCGGCGGCGAAGGGCGAGCTGCTGGAGCGGCTCGGTCCGGACGGCGTGGCGGTGCTGAACGCCGACGACCTGCACCTCCCGGCGCAGGCGGCGCGCCACCGCGGGCGGACGCTGTGGTACGGATTCGGCCCGGCGGCGGACATCCGCGCGGTGGACGTGGTGTCGAAAGGTCTACGCGGGAGCACGTTCCGGCTGATCCTGCCCCGCGCGCAGGTGCAGGTGGAGCTGCCGCTGCCCGGCCGGCACATGCTGGCGAACGCGCTGGCGGCGGCGGCAGTGGGTCTGACAGCGGGCCTGTCGGCCGCCGAGATCGCGCGCGGACTGGCGCAGGCGGCGAACCTGCCGCTGCGCCTGGAGGTGGTGACGCTGGCCAACGGCGCGCGACTGATCAACGACGCCTACAACGCGGCGCCCGACTCGGTTCGGGCGGCGCTCGAGGTGCTGGCCGGCGAGCCGGCGGCGCGCCGCGTGGCGGTGCTCGGCGACATGCTCGAGCTGGGCGAATCGACGCAGGTGGAGCACCTGGCGGTGGGGGCCGAGGCGGGCCGGGTGGTGGACGTGCTGGTGGCAGTGGGCGAGTTGGGGGCGCAGTTCGCCGTGGCGGCGCGCGACGCCGGCTGCGCCGAGGTGCACGAGGTGGCCGATGCCGAGGCCGCGGGAGCGCTGTTGAGCTCGCTCCTGCGGGCGGGCGACCTGGCTCTCCTGAAGGCCTCGCGGCGGATCGGTCTGGAGCGGGCGCTGGAGCCCCTGGAGAAACAGCCGTGGACGAGCGACGGTTCAGCCTGACGCTGTTTGCGGTGGTGATCGGGCTGGTGGGCCTGGGATTGGTGATGATCTATAGCGTCTCGCAGCCGCTGGCGCTGGCGCGCGCGGCGCGGGTGGCGGAGCAAAGCGCGGGCGCTCTGACGACGGCCCAGATCGACCGGCTGGTGACCGCGCAGGAGCGGCTGGTCAGGAAGCAGGCCGGCTTCGGGCTGCTGGGCCTGGCCTTCATGCTCGGGGTGATGGCCGCCCCGCTCGATCTGCTCAAAAACCAGCGCCTGGTGCAGGCCTTCTTCCTGGTCTGCGTGGCGCTCCTGGCGCTGGTGCTGGGCGCCGGAATCCGCGAGCTGGGGTCGGTGCGGCGGGTTTTCGGCATCCAGCCGAGCGAGCTGGCGAAGGTGGGCCTGTGCGCCTACTTGGCGTTGGTCCTGTCGAAGCTCGACCCCAGGACGGCAGCGACGCGGCGCTTCATCCCGATCTACGTGGTGGTGGGGTGTGTGCTGGGGCTGATCATCCTCGAGCCGCACCTGGGCTGCACGCTGGTGGTGGCCTGCACGGCGATGGTGGTCCTGTTCGTCGCTGGGGCGCCGCTGCGGCAGTTGCTGGCGATCACGTGCGCGGGCGGCGGGGCGGTGGTGGCGTCGATGGTGGTCACCGGCTACCAGCTCGACCGGGTGCGGGTGTGGCTCGACCCGGTCAAGTACTACCACGGGCTGGGCTACCAGGCGGTGCACTGCGGCACGGCGCTGTCGCGCGGCGGGCTGGTGGGGCGCGGCCTGGGGCGGAGCATCGAGAAGTTCTTCTACCTGCCGCCCGAGAGCATCAACGACTCCATCTTCGCCGTGCTGGGCGAGGAGATGGGCTTCCTGGGCGCCGCCACGGTGGCGATCCTGTTCGGCATCGTGGCCTGGCACGGGCTGGCGGTGGCGCGCCGGGCGCGGAACGACCGGTTCGCGCACCTGCTGGCGGTGGGGCTGACGACGATGCTCTTCCTGCAGGCGATGATCAACCTCGGGGTGACCTCCGGCCTGCTGCCGCAGACTGGCGTGGGTCTGCCATTCGTCAGCTACGGCGGCAGCTCGCTGGTGGCGTCGATGCTGGCGGCGGGTTTGCTCCTGAACGTGTCGCTGGCCTACCCGAGGCCGCCGGCTGAGGATCCCGAGAAGCGGGCGCCGGCGAAAGAGAGCTGAGCCATGGCCGAGCAGCCGGAAGTCGATCGCTTCTTCGGCACGGCGCGCTTTCGCCGGCTGCTGCTGGTGCTGGTGCTGCTGGGCCTGGCCTCGGCCGCCTGGGCGGCGCGGCGGAGCGCGCCGTTCACGGTGGAAGTGGTGCGTTTGGCGCAGTGTCCCGAGCGCCTGCGCGATCCCATCGCGCAGATCCTGCGGGGCTGCCTGGGGCGCTCCTATTTCGATGTGCGGGCCGAGCGCGAGGCGCTGCGCCTGCGCCTCTGCCGGCATCCCGAGGTGGCCGATGCGGCGGTGGCCTGCCGGGTGCCGCGCACGGTGGAGGTGCGCATCACGGCGCGCAAGCCGGTGCTCTGCGTGCGCGGGGCGAACGGCTGGCTGTGGGTCGATGGGGTGGGGCAGGTGGTGCGGTCCGAGCCGGTCCCGGCGGCGGGGCTGGTGCAGGTCTACGGGTTCGCAGCCGGCACCAGCCTGCCGGGGGCGGTGCTCTCGGGGCCGCTGCTCGGCGAGGCGGCGCAGGTCAGCCGGGCCTGCGAACGGGTCCTGGGCACGCCGCCGCGGACGGTGACGTTCGAG
>JACPDV010000722.1 GCA_016183835.1 Armatimonadota bacterium | reverse complement strand
GCCAGGGAGCCGACCAGCACGGTCAACTCGAACCGCTCGTGCGGGAACCCCAGGTAGGTGAGTCGCGTACCGTAGCCGACCACGGTGTTCAGCGCTAACAAGCGTCCGTCGCCGACATCCAGGACCAGCAACTCGCCCGCACCACACATCGGCACAGCGACCGCCCCGGTGACGGTGCAACGAAGGACCGCCGCTTGGAGATCGGCGTCGTCGGTCTCACCCGTGAGCGCAGCCGATCCGCATCCCGCCATCGCCTTGCCAGCCCCGCGGCCCAACGCGTAACCCCACGTCCCGCCGAGCAAGCCGCCCGTGAGCAGCCACGCCGCCAGATTCCCGTTCCGCCCGCCAGCCGACCAGAGAAACAGCGCGACGAGCATGCCTGCCACCGCGCCGAAGGCCGAACCGCAGGCGGCGACACCGCGCTCGATGCCGCCGTCGCCGGTCATCGTGGCCCGCATCAGTTCGCGCTGCCGCCGCAGGCGCGCCAGTTCGGCCTCAGTGAGCGGACGGACCGTGCGTTCGTACATCTCACGCCCCCCAGTCACCGGCGATGGCGGCCTTCAGGTCCTGCAGGCAGGTGTTCAGAGTGCCCGCGAAGAGTTTCCCGGCCCCCAGCGTCGGCAACTCGTACGGCAGCACTCCGTGGATTTCCCGGTGCGACATGCTGCGCTGGGGCACCACAGTGGTACCCTCGCCACGGTAGCTCAGCAACCGCGCCCAGTCCTCGTTTCCCACCGCCACGCTCATCACGAAGCGCTCATGCGGGAACCCCAGGTTCTCCAGGTCGACCCCGTGCATGTACGAGTCGATGGCTAGCAGTTGCCCGTCGCCAACATCCAGCACGAAGACCTGAAGGCTGTACCGTCGTTGCAGTACCACCGCGCCCGCGACGGAGCAGGCGGTCTCCACGGCGGTGTCCGGATCGGCGAACAGCCGCCTGCGCCAGTGCTCGATGTGCGGCCACCGCCGCCGCATGTCCCGGTTCAGGCCGAGCCGCGACCAGGCGGCGCCGAGCACTCCGCCCGCCAGGAGCCAGAGGGCCAGGCCGCCGGGCCGCCCGGCCGCCGCCCACACCAGCAGTGCGAGGAGCACCCCCGCAAGGCTGAAGAACGACATCACGAACGCAGTCGCGACCTGGTGTGGACTACCGCGCTCCCACATGGCCCGTTGCATCACCTCTGAATCGCTGCGCAGCCGGGCCTTCTCCGCCTCGGTCAACGGCCGCGTCGTCCGCTCGAACACGTCACTCCTCCCCGTCGTCCAACCGCGCGGCCCGCAGGTCGGCGGCGCACGTGGCCAGCGTGCCCCGGAACACCAGCCCGGTCTGCACGCGCCGGGCCAGCAATAAGGAGATCCTGCCCACCTGCCGGCCGACGAGGGTCCGGCTCGGCAACATCGTCGCCCCCTCGCCGCGATAGCGCAGCATCTCGGCCCTCGCCGGCAGCGGTCGCGCCTTCACCCTCTCGCCGGGGCAGCCGAACACCGCGGCCAAGATCAGTTCGTCGGGCAGATCCGGCGCCCGCCAGCACGGCCAACCCGACGGGTCGGGACGGTCAGGCGCCCTCATCAGCACCGCGATCTCCAGCTCGAACCGCTCGTGCGGGAAGCCGAGGTAACCCATCCGGATCTCGCCCAGCGTGGTCGGGAGCGCCAGCAACCGGCCCTCCTCCACGTCGAGCACGAGCCAGTCCCAGCCAGGCCGGACGCCCAGCGCCACCGCTTCGACCACACTGGCCTTGAGGGTCACCACGCGGGTGTCGGAGCGCCGGTAGAGCTCCGTGGTCGACTCGGTCGCGTGCCGCCGCCGCGCCTCCGGCGTCGTGGCGGGCGCGTACCAGGCCAGCGCCGCGCCGAGCGCCGCCCAGCCCACCAGCCACGCCAACTCCTGCTCGGCAGGACCGCCCACGGCCTGCCACATGAACAACCCGACCACCAGCCCCACCACGGCCCCGCCGGCGGCCCGAGATGCGGCATCCACTTCCGGGTACTCCGCGGCCACATCGCCGTGCCGCTGGGCGATGACCTGGATGTCCTCCTTGGTCATCAGCCGCTCGGTGCGCTCGATCATCTCAGGCTCCCAGCTCCCCCCTCAACAGCCTCTGCTTCTGCTTGTTATAGTGCAGCATGTTCGCCAGCGAGATGTCGTGCGGGAAGCAGTGGTCGAGGGTCGGCACGAACCCGCCGCCCGCCACCAACGGCGCCAGGCTGCGGAGGTGCGCGTCGATGGCCGCCGGGCCGCGCGCTACTTCGCGTTTGTCCACCCCACCCCACAGCCGGAGCGACTCGCCGTACTTCCGCCGCATCTCCGCCGGGTCCATCTCTTCCGCCGCCCGCTCGATGGGCCACAGCACGTCCACTCCCGCCTCCATGAACTGCGGGATCAGCGGCGTCGGGTTGCCGTCGGTGTCCACCGAAATGTACTTCACCCCGCTGCCCTTGAGCGCCTCGATCAGCCGCTTCAGGGGCGGGAAGATCAACTCCCGGAAGCACCGCGGCGAGACCAGCGGCGCCGACTTGAACGCCAGGTCCTCGTTGAGGTTGAAGTAGTCGAACCCGATGTCGCGCCGCGCCCGCTCGGTGACGGCGATCAGGAAGTCCGCGAGGAACTCGAACATATCCCGCACCAGCTCCGGCTGGTCATAGAACGCGACCGACAGCCCTTCCGTGCCCATCCACTCGCGGGCGTTCCAGTAGAACCCGCCGAGGCAGTTGTGCCCCAGCACCAGCGGCACGTCGCGCGTCCGCCAGCCCGCCACCAGCTCGTCCCAGTTGGCCGGGTAGCGCGAGGGCTCGTGCGGGTCGTAACGCTTGGTCAGCGCCGCGAAGTCGGCCGGCGTCTTGACCGGGAAGTCGATGTACTCGTCCATCGAGAGCCGCGTGCCGCCGACGGTGCCGGTCTTCAGCCCTTTGGTGACGATGCCCATGCCGTTGCGCGCGGTGATGGTGCGCTCGTCCTCCTCGATCACCTGGTAGTCGAACCAGGGCACCATCTTGAAGTTGATGGGCGCGAAGATGCGGCGGTCCATGCCCAGGGCGTCGATGCCGCTGAACCAGTCACCGCGGTAGCCGTTCGGGGCGCCCTCCTCCTCCCAGAGCTGGTGCGCCTGGCCCCAGGCGCCCAGCTCCCAGTGCGGCAGCCGGTCGAGCGGCTGGTATTCCATCATGGCGTGGAAGCGTTCGAGAGCGGTCACAGCGACGTCCTTTCAGCGCGGGCGCAAGTTCGAGGCGGCCTGCGCGAGTTGGGTGATGTCGGTCCAGCCAGAGGCGTCCTTGGTGCCGTACAGCCACAGGCAGCTCAGCTCGCCTGCCTCCCAGCGCTTGCCTTTGGTCATGGCCAGGTTCACCGGGTGCCGGGCGTCTGGGTGGAACAGGCCGCCCGGGTCCTTCCAGTAGTTCGTGGGCCAGTCTTCGCCGCCCCAGGCGCCGAACGCGCCGCCGAGCTTCTGGTCGGTCCAGAAGTGGGAAGGCAGGTAGTAGTTCGGCACGTCCTTCCCGCTCGCCACGTCGTCCACCGTCGAGCCGCCGATGGCCGGCCGGCTGAAGACGAACACATCCTCCAGACTCCACGCGCGCGTGTCGGTGCTCTCCACCCGGAGGGGCTTCGCCAGCGCCGCCGGATGGTCACGCAGGACGGCCGCCACCAGCTCCGCTCGATAGCGCGCCGGCTCGGCGCGCTGAGCGGCCTGCTGCCCCGCGTCGTCCACCGCGGTGATGGGCTTGCCGCCGCCCGTGAAGGCGACCACGGCCCGGACGGTCCAGCCTGCGCCGTCCTCGCGCAGCGTGAGGGACTCCACCTTGTCGCTGGAGACCCACTGGTGCTGCCCGTTGATGATCTGGTGACAGGCGAAGATCACCTCGCCCAGCGGCAGTCCGTCAGCGGCCACGGTCTCGAACAGAGCGCCGGTCTTCTTCTCGCAGACCCAGGTGGTGCCGCCGCCGGTGAGCTGGAAGCCGGGCACGCTGCGCGTGTCGTCCTTCGGTATGGCCGGCATCCACACGTCGCCGGAGGGCAGCTTGGAACCGTGGACCAGGTAGGGAAACGGCTCGGTGAACAGCACCGGTACGGGCCGCGTGATCGCCGGGCCCAGGTTGGCCACCGCGTGTGGCGAGCGCAGGATGGAGCTCCACGTGCTGTCGGCGTGCCGCAGCGACACCGTCGTCCACCCGTCCTGCTTCACGGCCAATCGGCGCTCCTCACCGGGCTTCAGGCGCAGCTCCACCGGCTTGCCCGTGGCGCCGGTGCCGCGCACCCAGATGGCGCCCGTGCCCTCCGCTTGGCCCGCGTTCCGCACCACCACCGCGCCGTTGCGCACCGACGCCTGGAGATCCGCCACCATGCCGCTCCGCGCGTGCCGCGCGAAGACCGCCTGGTTCACCTTCGTCACCGTCGGCACGAACGCGGCGTACGGCTCGTCCTGCTCGTTGACCAACCCGTAGTTGCTGTCTTCGGGGAACGTGCTCGAGATGCCCAGCGCCGGCTCGTCGGCCCACATGAAGTAGTGGTAGCCGACCACGAACGGCAGGTCGGCCATCGTCTCCGCGAAGACTTGATAGCAGCGCGCCTTCTGCGCCTGGGTGTCCACGCGCATGCCCGCCCCGGCGGTGCACGGCAGCCCACTGTCCAGTGCCGGGAAGCTCCACTCGGTGATGATGAACGGCCTGTCCACCACCTGGTAGTACTCGGTGAACTGCCGCGGCACGCCCTCCACCACGCCGCGCTCCATGTCCACCCGCGGGTAGGTGTTGATGGTGAAGACGTCGTTGTACTTCCCCGCCGAGGCCAGCGCCGGGACGGGAGCCTGCCCGGCGAAGCGGCAGCCCATCACCAGGTGGTGCGGATCGGCCTCCTTCAACGCGGTGCAGGCGGCGCTGAAGTACTTCTCGGCGATCACCGCCAGGAAGCCGTCGCTCACCTCCGCGTAGCGCTCCGAGCCGGGCGGCGCGGTGGTGCTGTTCATGAACGCCGCGGCGTCGGCGTAATGGCTGCCGAGCACGGCGTTGATCGCGGCGACGGACTTGTACACTGCCAGCAGCCAGTCCCAGAGCGCCTGCTTGGCGGGGTTGTCGGGGTTGAGCGCGTAGATCTCGTCCACCAGCCGGCCGTGCTTGCCATACCACTCCAGCTCATTGTCGAGAAAGGTGCCGATCACCCACGGGTCGTCGCCGTTGATGCGCGCGAAGCGCCGGGCGACGATTTGGCAGTGCCGCGGCCAGCGCGGGCTGAAGACGTTGGGGAAGCCGGTCCAGTGGATCGGCTCGCAGATCCACTCCAGCGGGGCGAAGCTCGAGCCGAAGGAGGCGAAGTTGATGTGCGGCAGGCCCTTGTGCTCGGTGTTGGCGTAGTGCCCGGCGGCGAGCGTGTTGAAACCCCACTGCCTGAGCCGGTCGGTAGCCGAGACGGCCCACGCCTCGGCGCCGCCGAACTTCCTCTCCACGTTGCGGTGGTAGGGCGCGTAGCCCAGCTTCTCGCACCAGTGGGCGTCGTAGTTGACGTGGTCGGTGCCGACGTCGAAGAACGCCTTGCCCTCGGGGTCCACCAGCCACCAGCGGCCGTCTACGCGGGCGGTGGCGAAGTAGCCGGTGCCCTCGGCGACCGCCGGCGCAGCTCGCGACACCCACGCCGGCGCCTCGACGCGCCGTGCGACCGGCTCCGTGGCGGTGGCGGTCACGGTGACCTCGGCGTTGTCGAAGCGCACCCGCAGTCCGTTGGCCCGCAGGGCCGGACGGCCGGTGCGGAGCAGCGGCACGGCGGCGGTGAGGTCGTAGACGTGGCGCGCCTTGACCTGCCCGCCGTCGAGGATCCGGCCCTCGAGCCGCTCGGGCGTCAGCTCCAGCTCGAAGCGGTAGGTGCGGCCCATCTCCCAGTTGAACTCGCCGCCCTCGACCACGGTGCGCGGGACGAGCGTGCCCACCTGCGTCTGCGCCAGCCAAGCGCCCTTCAGGCACTCCTGCAGCTCAGTGTAGTGGCGCTTCTGGTTGGCGGCGGGCGCGCGCACCAGGTTCATCTGCCAATAGTTGGCCGGGTCGAAGTAGAGCCCGATGCCGCAGGTGCACCAGCCCTCGTCGCCGGCGGTCTCGGCCAGCGGAGTCACGTCGCAGGCGAAGCTGAGTGCGCCGGCGTAGGGCACCGCCTGCCACACCGCGGCGCCGCCGCCCACCACGTAGCCGCCGTCGGCGACCTCGGCGGCGACGGTCTCCGGCAGCCACGCCGGCGAGCCGTCGCTCCCGGCCGGGTAGGCGGCGAAGTCGTCCTTGAGGGTCTGCGGGGCGGCGGCCAAAGCGAGGAGCAACCAAGGAAGCACGGGGTTCTCCGGCACAAGTAGATTGCCCGTTGGAGGCGGCAGTCCTGCCTTGCGCGGCGCGGCCGGATCGGGCACAATCGGGCGATGCAGGGAGACAAACGATGAAGAAGGCACACTGGTCCGCGGTCGGCCTGCTGCCGGGTCTCCTGGCCTTGGCGCTGGCGGCGGATGAGCCGCGGCCCATCCCGCCGCTGCTGGTGCTCTGCAACACCGGTGACAAGGCCACGCTTTCGCTCGGCGGCGACGACGAGCTGAACGTCAAGGGCGGGATCCTCGTCAACTGCCCGGCGCAGAACGCGGTCTACAGCTTCGATTCCAGGCTGACGGTGGAGGACGGCGCACTCGGCCTGGTGGGCGGCTACCAGCCGCTGGGCAAAGCGGCGGTGAGCCCGAAGCCCACGCCGGCCGAAGCCATGGCAGACCCCTACACCGGCGTCAACTGGCCGCAGACCGGCGAGCCGAGGTCGCGCAAGACCCTTTTCGTGGCGCAGCACCAGGAGATCGTGCTGAGGCCCGGGATCTACTACGGCGGTATCAATGCGTCGTCAGCCGAGAAGGTGACGCTGGAACCGGGCGTCTACCACATCGTCGATGGCGACTTCGTGTTCGGGAAGGGCGAGTTGACGGGCGACGGTGTGACCTTTCTGGTCTATGGCGGCAGGTTGGCCGGGAAGATGATGCTGAACGGCGGCGCCAAGGTGCACCTCACGCCGCCGACCGAGGGCGACCTGGCGGGCATTGTGATCGCCTCGTGGTGCAGCGACCAGGCGCTGGCGGTGAGCCAGGAAGACACGGACGCGAAGCTGGACGGGCTGATCTACGCGCCGGTCGGGATGGTCTGCTCGATGTTCAAGGCCCGGATGATGGCGCGCCAGGTGGTCAGTTGGACCATCACGCTGAGCATCGGTGGGAAGCTGAACATCACGGGACCGAGTCTCAAGGTGGTTGAGGCGGCTCCTCCTGCCGCTCCCGGCGGTTGAAACCGCGGCAACCATAGTAGCGGTCAGGGCGGTGTCGCACACCGCCCTGCCGCTCCGAACCGTACGTGCGGTTTTCCCGCATACGGCTCTCCACCGGGTCGGTCCTTCCGCACAGGGGCCGCCAGGTCTCCTGC
>JACPDV010000690.1 GCA_016183835.1 Armatimonadota bacterium | reverse complement strand
TGGCGCCGTTCAGGTCATCGGGGTCGTAGACGTGGTCGTCTTCGTCAGCGGTGGAGGACCAGCGGTGGCCACATTGCATCCCCTCGAATATGTGGAAGTAGCCTCCCCTCACCACATGCCACGCTCGTCCTGGTACAGGACGAGGCGGGCCCTGCGGATCCCTCGCCGGGCTGCGCTGGTAGTAGTCCGGGTCGTACCAGTCGGAGCAGTATTCCTGCACGTTGCCCGCCATGTCGCAAAGGCCGAAACCGTTGGGCTTGTACCGACCGACCGGGGTCGTCCGCAGGCACATGAAGGTGGCTCGTCCGCGCGGCGACCGGTCGCCCCACGGAAACTCCTTCTGCACCAAGCCGCCCCGCGCCGCGTACTCCCATTCCGCCTCAGTCGGTAGCCGGTAATGCCGACCTTCCTTGCGACCGAGCCACGCGCAGAAGGCCGTCACGTCCCTCCAGAGTAGCCGCGTGGCCGGCTGCTTGTCGCCTCTCGACTCGATGGGTCGTCGCTGTGAGCGGAAGCACTCCCACTGCTGGTTGGTGACCTCGTATCTCCCCATCCAGAACGCCGAAACGGTGACGCGATGGATGGGCTGCGAGTTCTCGTAGCCGTTTCCTTCCAGACCCATGAGGAAGCTGCCCTCGGGGATGAACACGAGTGGCATCCCCCTGGAGTTGACCATCGTACGCCAGACGCGATCCGGTTCCGCGCTGTTGGGCGTCCTGAGCCATTGCAGCGCGGTGCCCGCCAGGAGCCCCGCCACTACCACCACCACCACGGGAACGCTGGTCCTTGTGGGATGTGCCATCGTCACTCCGTCCCGGCATCCAGCGCCACCAAGAGCTGACCCGGCCGCTGGTGCCTCTCGGCGGTCGGAAACAGGGTCAGGCACGCGCCTCTTCCCCAGCCTGCCTCGGTGGCTCCATTGTGGGGGCGCGAGCCAGACCCTGTTTTCTGGATGGCGTCCCACGCGAGCCGGCTGCCCACGCCGCCGTAGGTGCATGTGTAGTAGTATGGTGGTGCGAACGGGCCGTCGCCGGTGAGACGTTCCCTCGCCCCCCTCACCGCCCGTGCAGCAGCCGCGCCTCGGCCCAGTTGCCGTGGTCCGCCGCGTTGCCGTCGCCGCCGTCTTCCACGATCAGCGTCAAGCGCTTCACCCCGCGGATCGGCAGGCTGATGTCCACCGGCTCCGTGTCGCGCCGCAGCAGCGGGCTGCGGTAGAGCTTCTTCCCGTCGCCCTCCACCACGAAGACGATGCTGTTCGCCCACACCTCCTGATCGCAGCCGATGGTGGCGGCGAAGCTGTCGAAGCCCGCCGGCAGGTCGTAGACGATGCGCGAGTTGGCGTGCGTGCCGATCCCCCGGTGGAAGACGCGTCCCGCCATCGCCATCGGCGTGCCCATCACGCTCACGTTGCGGTGCACCGTGCCCCAGCCGGTTGTCGCTTCGAGCCAGTCGAGGGTGTCCAGGTAGATGCCGTCGATGTGCACCACCGGCCGCTCCACGTGCCGCTCGGTCACGCCCAACTCGGCCGTCCTGCGGACCGGCATGAGCGTCACCGACCACGGGTGCCCGGGCGCCGCCGGCAGCGGGAAGGCCAGGCCCTGCGGCTTCTCGGCCGACTTCGACGCGGGTTGCAGGCCGCGGACGTACGCGCCGCAGCGGGCGTTCTCGTCGGGCAGGTTGACCCGCCAGGTGAGCGCGTGCCGGCCCTTCGGCAGCGCCAGCCGGAACCACTGCCAGTCCTCCTGCGCGGCCGCCCCGGTGGCCGCGAAGGCGCCTCTTGTGCCGTTCTCCTTGGCGGCGGCCGGCTGGCCGTCGAGCGTCACGCCGCAGGTGGCCGGGCTCGTTCCGGGCTTGGTCTCGACCAGGAGGCACAGCTCGGCCGGCGCCGCGGCGTCGACCTGCCCGGCGGCGGTCACCACCAGCGCCTGCTCCGCATCGCCCTCGGGCGACGACCACGACGGTCCGTAGGCCGCCGGCTCCGCCGCGTAGATCCGCCGCTCGCAGGCCGGTGGCGCCTCCGCCGTCCACGTCACGCCGGGCTTGGGCGGCGCGGCCGGCGCGCGCGGCGGCTGGGTGGTCGGCACGGCTTCGAGCACCATCAGCTCGTACGGGCCGAGGGTGACCGAGGGTGGCGGCGAGCCGGATGGCAACCGGCAGAGCACTTCCCTGACAGGATAGAGCAGCCGGATCTCGTGGCTCACGCCGCCTTGTGCCCCGTGTCCCGTCATCGGAGTGGCTGGACCTCCCCCTGCCCCCTCCTTGGCAAGGAGGGGGAGCGGACCCGGCAGCCGGACCGCCGTTTCCTCCATCCAGGGATTGCGGACGAAGTAGCAGGCATGTTCGGCGCCGAGGTAGGCGTAGCCGTAGGCCTGCCGCTTGGCGGGATCTCCGCCGAAGACCACGGGGTCCTGCAGCTCGCCTTTGTGCTCGCGGGCCCAGCGCATCAGCGCGGCGAAGAAGCGCCATTCGCCCTCGTCCATGTACCGCGGGTTGATGTAGGTGGACTGGAACCAGTGCCCGCGGGCGATGGCCATCACGGCGTGGTTGCGCATGTCGCTGGGGCACTGGACCACGATGTCGAAGCACTCGAGTGCCGAGGTGGGCATCCAGAAGGCGTCGCGCCCGCGCAGGTTCGCCACGTCCCGGCCGGTGGTCAGCGCGTCGAGCCACTCGGGGCAGGGCGACACGCCGCGCGGGCAGTCGTCGCCGAACGGCCCAATCACGAACGGTGTGTGCATCAGCCACCAGGGGCTGGGGTAGTAGCCGAGGCAGGTCGGCTCCAGGGCGATGTCGGGGTGCTCCGCCCGCAGCGCGTCGAACACATCGGCCAGGCCCTCGGCGATGGGCTGGAACGACTCGAACTCCGGCCGGTGCCCGTGGGTGTTGGCGGTGCAGGGCCAGGCCAGTCCGTCGAACTTCACATGGGCGAAGTTGCCGTCGCGCGCATGTTTGAGGACCGCGGCCTTGAACGCCGTCTGGTAACGCCCGCCGACCGCGAGGCAGGCGAACTTGCCAGCCGGCGGGTAGAGGCTGCTCGGCGAGACCCACAATCCGGGCTGGCTGTGTACCTTCGCCAGCGCGTCGCGGATGTTGGCGAAGCCGTGCGGCCAGCCCTTGCGGTCCACCTCCCAGACGGTGTGCGGGTCGGACCAGCCCATGTCCATCGCGTAGGAGTCGAAGAAGAAGCCGGTGGGGTCGTAGAGACCTTTCTTCAGCGCGGCGATGTTGTCCAGCACATCCTGCTCGGTGAAGGGCACGGGCATCGTCCACCAGTTGTTGTAGTGAACGTGCAGGTCGCGCGGCTGGACGCGGACCGTGTCGAGATAGCGCAGGAACGCCCGCCGCACGCCCTCCGGCCCGGCCATGTCGGCGTCGGACGCCGCGCCCAGGATGGCCGGCGGGACGCTGACCCACTCCGCGCCGACCCGGGTGTAGGAGTGCTGCGCCAGGTACATGGTGTCGCCGTCCACCTGGCAGATCACCGACGGGTGCTCGACCCCGGCGTAGAGCCGGTCGCCGACGATGGGGCAGGAGACGTTGGGCGGCCCGATCCGTTGCAGCGTCTGCCCGGCCAGCTTGAGCTCGAGCAAGCCCACGCGCTGGATGGTGACCGGATCGTCGGCGGCGCGCAGGCTGGATTTGATGCGCAGCGTCCGCCCGTCGGCGCAGAAGCCGAAGACCTGCCGGATGGTCACGCCGAACGGCGCGACGGCGGCCTCCAACGTCACCCCTGCGGCGATGGGCGGGGCATCGGCGGGGACGGTGAAGCCCCCGTCGCCCAGGTTGACGCGGTTCCCATCGGTGGTCTGCAGGCTGAACAGCGGCCCGGCGATGGGCCACTCGCGGTGGGCCGCCGGGTCGCGATAGGCGGTCAGCCGGAGCTTGCCGTCCTGCTCGCCGAAGACGGCTTCCACGCCGCCGGCGCCCTTCAGGACGATGGGCGCGGCGCCCGCCGCGGTCGCCAGGAGCAGGCAGGCGAGGTTGATCTGCATAGTACGGCCTTCCTTCGGACGCGCAGCTTGTGACTCCCTCCCCTGCGTAGCGGGGGAGGGCTGGGGTGGGGGTTCCGGCCCAGCCACCTCGCGCCGGATCCCCCCTCCCGCCTCCCCCCGCTTCGCAGGGGGAGGAGCAATTCCAGAGGAGCGCTGCCGACGAAGCAGTCTCGTTCGCCAACCGCGTTCGTCGCCCTGCTCTCAAACGGGCAGACGAGGAGTGGCTGGCTGCCGAGATTGCTTCGTCGCTTCGCTCCTCGCAATGACGGCGCTTGGCTTTTCATTGCGTTGGGTGAGGCACCGCCTCGCGTGAGTCGCCCCGCAAGGACGGTACCGCTTACACGCCGAGGAGCGGAGCGCCCCCGCGGAGGAGCGGCCGGCGGGCCGGGGAAGACGCGCGGCGAAGGAGCGGGCATGGGTTACGAGCGGGACTTCCTCGTCGGGTTGTACGAGCGCATGGTGTTGATCCGCGGGTTCGAGGACCGCGTGAAACTGCTCTTCCTCGAAGGCGTGATGCCCGGCACCATCCACCAATGCCAGGGGCAGGAAGCGACGGCTGTGGGCGTTTGCAGCGCCTTGGCCGAGGACGACTTCATCACCTCCACCCACCGCCCGCACGGGCACGCGCTGGCCAAGGGGCTGACCCCGGAAGAGCTGCTGATCGAGCTGTTCGGCGGCGCCGGTGGCTGCTGCCGGGGCAAGGGCGGCTCGATGCACGTGGGCAACATGGCCAAGGGGATGCTGCCGGCGATCGCCATCGTGGGCGGCAACATCCCGGTGGCGGCGGGCATGGCGCTGGCGTTCAAGATGCAGGGCACGCGCCGCGTGGTGGGCTGCTTCTTCGGCGACGGCGCGACGTCGGAGGGCGCGTTCCACGAGGGCGTCAACCTGATGGCCGTCTGGCGGCTGCCGGTGGTGCTAGCCTGCGAGAACAACCTCTACGGCGCGTCGACGCACGTCAGCAAGGTATCGCGCGTGCCGTCGGTGGCCGAGCGCGCCGCCGGTTACGGGATCCGCGGCGAGCGGGTGGACGGCAACGACGTGCTCGCCGTCTACGAGGCCGCGCGCCAAGCGGTGGAGGAATGCCGCGACGGCGAGGGCCCCGTGCTGCTCGAGCTGATGACCTATCGCATCACCGGCCACTCGCGGCGCGACCCGTGCCACTACCAGCCGCCGGAGGAGCGCGAGGAGGCGCTCCGGCGCGAACCCATCGGCCGCTTCGAGCGGTGGCTGGCCAAGGAGCGGCCGGACATCACCCCGGAGGAGCTGGCTGAAGTGAAGGCCGGCGTATCGCGGCGCTTGGCCGCCGCCGTCGAGACAGGCCGCAATGCGCCGAAGCCGGCCCCGGCGGACGTGCTGACCGGGGTGTACGCATGAAGCGCCTGACGATCGCCGAGGCTCTGCGCGAGGGCATTGCCGAGGAGATGGAGCGCGACGCCCGGGTCTTCTGCCTGGGCGAGGACATCGGTGTGCCGGGCGGCTGGGGAGGGGCGTTCACGGTCACCCTCGGGCTGGCGGGGTCGGCGCCGCTGTGATGGGCATGCGGCCCATCGCCGACGTGCAGTACGGCGACTTCCTGTTCTGCGCCATGGACCAGATCCACAGCAACGCGTCGATGCTCCGCTACATGTCCGGCGGGACCGTGACGGTGCCGCTGGTGATGCGCGCGCCGGTGGGCGCCACGGGCCGCGGGGCGCAGCACGCGCGCAACCTGGAGCGGTTCTTCACCGGCATCCCGGGGCTCAAGGTGGTGGCGCCGTCCACCGCCTACGACGCCAAGGGGCTGCTCAAGGCCGCCGTGCGCGACGACAACCCGGTCATGATCTTCGAGCACAAGCTGCTCTACGGGGCGAAGGGCGCCCGCGCGGAGAGCGGCGCGGTGGACGCCACCAGCGAGGTGCCGGACGATGACTACGTCGTGCCGCTCGGCCGGGCCGCCGTGCGGCGTGAGGGCGGGCACGTGACGATCCTCGCCTGGCTGCTGATGGCGCACTTCGCGCAGGCTGCTGCGGCCCGGCTGGCGGCGGAGGGGATCGAGGCCGAGGTCATCGATCTGCGCAGCCTGAGCCCGTTCGACTACGCGACCATCGGCGCCTCGGTGCGCAAGACTGGGCGCGCGGTGATCGTGGAGGAGGGGCCGAAGACGGGCGGCGTGGCCGCGGAGCTGGCGGCGGGGATCATGGAGCACTGCGCCGACAGCCTCTTGGCCCCGGTGGTCCGGGTCGCCTCGCCGGACGTGCCGGTGCCATTCGCACCGGTGCTCGAAGACGCCTACCGTCCCGATCCCGACCGGATCGTCGCGGCAGCGCGCGCGCTTGTGCAAGGACAGGTGTGACGGTGTGGCACGGGCAGTCTGCTGCCCGTTTCCGCCTCTGCGGCTGGCACCTCGGACAAGGGTTGGTTGACCAGGCGATCGGAGCTGCGACATGATGACCAAGGCCGAACAGAAGCGACGCCAGGCGGAGGCCGCGGCGAGGTTCGCGGAGGCGGGCATCGTCATCACGCGCGAGGAGCAGGCGAGCATCGAGGCCGCCGACTTTGGATTGGACGAGTTCGAGACCACCGGGCTGGGTGTGCTGGTGTACGTCAACACCGCGCGCTGCTGTGCCAAGGAGCTGGCCATGTGGCCGCGCCAGACCTGCCCCGAGCATCGCCATCCGAACCGCGGCAGCGTGCTTGGCAAGGAGGAGACCTTCCGCTGCCGGCGTGGGGTGGTCTACCTCTACGTCGAGGGCGACCGGACGCGTTGCCCGAAGGCGAAGCCGCCGGCCGCGCGCAAAGCCACCTACACGGTGGGACACCAGATCGTCTTGCGGCCCGGCGAGCAGTACACCCTGGCGCCCGACACAATGCACTGGTTCCAGGCCGGTCCCGAGGGCGCCGTGGTGTCCGAGTTCTCGACCTCCAGCACCGACGAGTGCGACGTCTTCACCGACGCCGAGATCCAGCGCCTGACGCAGGTGGTCTGACCCGCCCATGTCCCTCCACCCCGTCCTGGAGCTGGTGCACGCCGCGCGGCAGGGCGGCTACGCGGTGGGCTACTTCGAGAGCTGGAACCTGGAGTCGCTCCAGGGCGTGATCGACGCCGCGGAGCAGACCCGCTCGCCGGTGATCCTCGGCTTCAACGGCGAGTTCCTCACGCACCCGGGCCGCCGCACCGAGGAGCGCATCGCCTGGTACGCCGCGCTCGCCCGCGCCGCGGCGGAGTCGGCCGGCGTGCCGTGCGGCCTGATGTTCAACGAGTGCGCCCGCGAGGAACCCATCCGGCAGGCAATCGCGGCAGGCTTCAGCATGGTCATGCTCGACGATCCGGAGGCCGCTCCCGCGGACCTCACCCGGCGCGTGGCGGAGCTGGCGCGCTACGCCCACACGCAAGGCGTGGCCGTGGAGGCGGAGGCGGGCGAGCTGCCCTGCGGCGCCGGCGGCGAGGTCGCCGGCGGCGGCGTGACGGATCCGGCGGCCGCGGCGCGGTTCGTGGCGGAAACGGGGATCGACGTGCTCGCGGTGAGCGTCGGCAACGTGCACATCCTGCTCCGCGGCGAGCGTCAGCTCGACCTGGAGCGCCTGGCCGCGATCCGCCGGGCGGTGAGTGTGCCCCTGGACCTCCACGGCGGCAGCGGCATCCCGGCCGAATCGTTGCGGGAGGCCATCGCCCTCGGGGTGGCCAAGGTCTGCCACGGCACGTACGTCAAGCAGCGCTACCTCGACGCGCTCCGCGGTACCCTGAATGCCGACACCGCCAACCCGCACCAGCGGCTCGGCATGGGCGGCGAGGCGGACCTGCTGGTGGCCGGCCGGCTCGCGGTGCGGGACGCCGTGCTGGAGCGGATCGAGCTGCTGGGCTGCTGCGGGAGAGCGTAAGGACAGGAGTGCTGACGTGCAGATTGAGCTGAAGATGCCGGACCTGGCGGCGACCGAGGACGAGATCACGGTCGTCCGCTGGTTCGTGCAGGTGGGCGAGACCGTGG
>JACPDV010000136.1 GCA_016183835.1 Armatimonadota bacterium | reverse complement strand
CTCATCCCGGACGTAGATCCCCGCGCGCACCGTCTGCGCGAAGCTCATCCCACGCGACTCCAGCAGCGCTCCGAGCACGTCGAGGGTGCGCTCGGCCTGCTCCCCGGCGTGCTTCCCGCGCACGCTTGTGCCGTCGCGGCCGATGCTGTTGGTGCCCGAGATCAGCAGACGCCGGCAGCCCGGCAGCGTCAGCTCCACCGCCCGGCTGAGCGCCGCGCCGTACTCCCGCGGCGAGCCTTGCAGTGGCGACGGCACCTCCGCCGCGGAGCCGACATCCGCCGGGATGCTCATCGCCCACGCGCCGATGCAGAGCGCGGTGCCGGCATGGTTCGCCGCGCCCACCGCCGTGCTGGCGGGAAGGAGCTGGTCGAACAGCCCGCGGCTGGCGAAGAAGCCGTTGCGCACCGCGTTCAGCTCGTCGTACCAGTCGAGGATGTGGTCGACGTGGAGCCACAGGCGGACCACCTGCGACAGCGCCAGCCCGGCCTCGGCCAGGGCGGCTTCGAGCGTCTCGAAGCCCTGCTGCGCCTGCTTGGCCGGGGGCGCCCGCCGGTCGCGCGGCTGCAGGTCGCCGAACACGGCGCAGCGCACGTGCTCGTGCTCGTAGAGGCGGCCCACCACCCGCCCGTCGAGCCGCACGCTGCGCACCACGGGCCCCGCCACGGCGTGAACCTGCACTTGGCTGACCGCCTCCGCGGCGAACGCGTCGGCGGACCAGGTGACCGGCCAGGACACCCCAGCGCATCGCCGAGCCGCGCCCAGAGCGCGGCCGGAGGCTCGCCCGGGCGCGGGGTGAAGAGCAGGTGGTACTCGTCGCCGCCCGACCGGGCCAGCCGCGCCTGGCTGAAGCCCGGGCTCACCCGACGCCGGAGCAGTTCCGGCATGCGACCTCCTACAGCGACAGCACGTAGGCCGCCAGGTCGGCAAGCTGCGCCTTCGTGAGCCGCTGGGTCTTGCCGTGCCGGTCGGTCTCGTTGCAGCCGGTGAGCACGTCCAGGATCGTCGCGGCGCGCCCGTCGTGAAGGTAAGGCGCGGTGCGCCAGACCTCGGCGAGTGTCGGCGTATCGTACTCGGTGCGGTGGTCGCGCGGGTCCTCGGTGCCCACGTCGTAGGACTTCAGGTCGGTGTAGGCAGGTGCGCCGTGGCACTTGGCGCAGCCCACGGCGGGATTCTCGTAGAGCTTTCTCCCGCGTTGCGCCGAGGCACTGAGCTTGCCGTCCACCAGCAGCGGGCTGGGCACCGGCCGCAGCGACATGAGGTAGCTGTCGATGGCCGCGGCCTCCTCCTCGGGCCGGACGGCGAAGAGGATGAACCGGATCCCGGCGCGGACCGCCGCTTTCGCGTCCTCGCGGACGCCGGTGCTCATCGATGGCGGCGTGCGATGCGCGTAGAGCATCGAGCGGTTGTTCTTCGGGTTGCCGATACCGTCGTTCATCAGGTCCCAGTTGAGCCCGTCCACCCGTCCGTCGGGGTGGCAGCTCGAGCAGCTCTGCCAGTGCTGGAAGCAGATGGTGGCGTCGTGCCAGATCCGCTCGCCGTCGCGTTCCTGGGTGGGCTTGGCCGGGCTGCCGGGGGTCTTGGCCAGGGTGAACCGGGGCGGCCCGGCGGCATCGAGGTCGATGGTGGCCAGATCGTCGCTGAAGTACTCCCCGATGATCGCCCGGTGGCCGGCCAGCACGATCGAGCGCGGCCCTTTCCCCGGCACATCGATGCGCCGCCGCAGGCCCACCAGGAACGACAGGTCGTTGGGCACGTCGTCGGGGGTCAGGGCACCCTGGTCATAGCCTTCGGCCGACTTGCGCGGGTCGCGCTCGCCCGCGGCGATGGGCAGCGCCTCCAGCTTCGCCAGGAGCGCCGGCGCGTCGATCACGCTGATCTCGTGCGTGCCGGCATGGGCCACCACGAGGAGCTTCTGGTCCGTGCTCAGCGCCACGCCCCAGGGGTTCGCCGCGCCCAGGTCCACGTCGTCGAGGAGCACGGTGTTGAGCCGAGCCCGCTTGGCGATGTCGATCACGGTCAGGGCGTTGGTGTTCTGCCAGCCGCGCTCGAGCTGCGTGGTGGGCAGATGGAAGCGCGCCAGGATGTGGGCCAGGTAGCAGTACTTGCCGTCCGGCGACATGGCCATGCCGCGCAGATCGGTGCTCCCGTTGGGCAGCTCGATCTGACCGCAGACCGCGCGCGTCGCGGTGTCGATCAGCGACACGGAGGCCGCCACCACGTCCACGTCCGCCGGACCCACGGGCAGCAGGTTGGCCGCCAGGAGGAGCTTGCCGTCCGGCGTGAGCGCCAGGTTGCACGGCTCGCGCAGCACCGGCACGGTGGCGATCTGCTTCCTGGCGGCCAGGTCGACGAAGCCCACCGCGTTGTCGAAGCGGTTGCAAACGTAGAGCGTCTTGCCGTCGGGCGCGAGCAGCGGCCCGAAGGGGGAGTGACCCACCCGGATCCCGGCCGTGATCTTGCGCTTCTCGAGATCGACCACGGCGACGCGGCCCTGCGGCTCCTCGAGGGTCACGTAGGCGGTCCGCCCGTCGGCGCTGATGGCGATGCCGCTCGGTTCCGCCGGCATGGCGATCGCCGCCCTCGGCGCAGGCGAGTCAGGGTCGAACAGCGACACCTGCCGGGCCGGGCCTTCCACCACGGCCAGCCGCGTGCCGCCGGGCAGGAGCGCCAGCTCCGTGGGCGAGTGGTGCACCGGTGCACTCCCGCCCCACCCCGCCACCACCGCCAGGACACTCAGCCCCAGCGTCCACACCAACGTGCGCGCGAGCCTCATCGGCTTCACCCTTCCGCCTGCAGACTGCATACCAACACCCTCCGCTGGTTGAACTCCGGAACGAAGACGAGCTTCCGCACCCGGTCGATGCCGAGATCGGCCGGCGACGTTGTGGTTAGGACCTTCCGCACGGTCTTGCGGTCGGCCCCAATCGTGAAGACGGCGTTCCCGACGAAGTCCGTG